>CBDUHU010000208.1:0-6448 GCA_965366725.1 uncultured Kangiellaceae bacterium | reverse complement strand
CACTAAATTGACCGGTTACAGATAGTATTGCTTTTGATATGGATACTGGCATTTTATCCCCTTATTAAATAGGCATTGTTTCTATAATAAAGCTGGTATTACTTGTAATACCCCAATAGCTTCACTACCTTTTTTCCAGAACTCATCAAAGGTCCTCCCTCCATCAAGAGTTAGTCTATGCCTACCAAGCTCCCTGAGAGATTTAGCACAATCTTCAATCACTGGAATTATCTTGTCATCAGGGTCAGACTCAATATATGACCTAAAATCCATTAGCTCTGAAAGTCCAGCTTGTAGGATATACTTCCCTTCATCTATGTTTGTTGGGTTACTATCTCTCTCTGATATCCACTCACTTTCAAACCTTCTTAGAAAAATGCTGAATTGGGATTTGAACAGCTCGATTTCATTGTCATTATTTTCTCCTCCACCAACACTTTGATCATTGCAAATAGAAGCCATTAATGACGAAAGGTGTTTGTGGAGCATTTCTCTAAACTGGACAATATCTGAATATTCAAAAGTAATCCCTTCGCCTCTTAATTCTTTCTTATATTTAATTAGCGAGGCATATTGATCAGGGTCAACACTATCAAGAGCGACTGGTGCAGAGGAAAAATATAGGAAAACATTCTTCCCTTTAGTTCTCATCTCATTGATTTCTTCAGCTGTTCCAGAAACATGCCCTCCTGTTTCCGTTCCAATCCTTGTCCAAAATGCACCGATGAGAAAATCGCAATAATCAACAAGCTGTCTATTAATCAACTCCTGAGGTCTATCTCCGATTGCTGGGATAACATGAGTCTCCCACATAACAGGCTCTAAAATTACGTTTGTATGGAGAGAATGAGCAGAATTCCATGAATAAATAACTTCTTGTATAGATGCTCTCTCCTTCGCGCAGTCTGAAGGTGATGCAATGAGAATTCGATAAATTGTTCCTTGTGTTGGCATACTTAAATCCTATCTGTTCGCAGTCGTGGTAGAACGCCCCGTTACCGAGGCGACCCCACACAGATCCGGACGTGCGGAATTACCGCATCCGGCTCTTCAAACTTATCTTTGCCCGTGTAAAACACAGACCCTCAATACCAGTCCACTGCGATAGTCTTCTTGAATACACGATTTTCGCGGACACCCATTTCATAATACTAAAACTATCAATCTAAAATTGTCTTGTAAATCAATAAAAACCGAAACATGAACGCCTCCGATAGAAATGATCGGATATTTTCCAAAATATCTCTGTTTGATAATCTAATTTGGCTGGGTGTCCTTTAGTTTTTTAACTATAATTTTGTATTTAGCCAACTCAATATGACTATATAATTTTTTTACACCATAACCTTCTTCGATGAATTCTACTTCATCGAGAAATATACCCGCTGTATTACCTTCTATTACACGTCCTTTAGCAACTAATACGTCATCGTTCATTAGAGATATTACTTTATTATCTAGTTCACCTTTTTTATATTCCATTACACCTTTCCTATTGTGAGTGAGTGATTTATATATTAATTTTTAAACTGGCAAGCTACAGGTGCCTGCTAACGCCAGCCATAACCGGAGGCAAAAGGCTGCTGAGCGAGGAACGAGCGGCGCAGCTTTTTGACGTCCGGGTTTATCGATTTTGGGGGACACCCATTTCATAATACTAAAACTATCAATCTAAAATTTCTTTGTAAATCAATAACAATCCCAACATGAACGCATCCGACAGAAATACCCCTGTTTCTCCTGAAATATCTCAAATTAGTAATTTAAAAATCCCGGGGGCCCCCTTCTTACAACCTGAAAACATCAACCTTAATCCCCCTGGTAAATCACTACCAACCGCAACATAAGCGTATCCAACCAATACAGCTTACTTTAATCAGACTTAATCAACAAAAGGGAAACCGCTCCAATTAATGTCAGTATTTGCTAATTTAACGCCTATGTTATCGACAATTGCCAGCTGTCCTTTTTACTAGTGAGTCATATTATCCCGTTATTCGCTTTAGCCGGGTTAACCGCCATTATTTCGAGCACCCAATAAAGTTGTGTGGTTTTATTAGCCACTAACGTATAATACCGCCCTTTTCCAGCGATAACGAAAAGACAATCGCTTTTTATCAGGCTTACCCGCACATGCACAAAACAATGTTTGATACCTTTATTATCAAGGATATTCTAAGAATTTTATCCTTGTTATTTCTAAAGCTAACTGGCTGGAAAGTATCAGGTAAGCTGCCCAAAGAATCCAACTTTGTACTAATCGCAGCCCCTCATACCAGTAATTGGGATCTTCCTTATATGCTAACCGTTAGTTTTGCACTTAAAGCAAAGCTTTACTGGATGGGAAAAGAACAAATATTTAAGCCCCCCTTCAAACGACTAATGATGTGGATGGGCGGAATTCCAATCGATAGAAGTCAGGCGAATAATATGGTCGAATATACGGCAAATCTAATGCGCTCTATGGATGAACTGGTTGTGGTTGTTCCCCCCGAAGGAACCCGTTCAAAAGTCAAATACTGGAAATCTGGTTTTTATCATATCGCTAACCTTGCAGAGGTTCCTATTGTTCTGGGTTACCTTGACTATAAAACCAAAACAGGTGGTTTGGGACCGGCAGTTTATCCTTGTGGTGATATTGACAAAGATATGGAAACTATCAAAGATTTCTACCAGAATATCACAGGAAAACATACTGAAAGACACTAATTAAAGGCAACTAATCCATTATGGCAAAGTTACTATTTAAACTGAATAATGTCCCGGATGATGAAGCTGATGAAATCAGAGCTTTATTAGATCAGGGAGAATTTGACTACTATGAAACCTCTGCCGGGATCTGGGGCCTGTCTTTTGCAGCTATCTGGCTAAAAGACGAACAACAGTTAGATGCGGCAAAAGAAGTAATCAATCACTATCAGATAGAGAGGAGTCAACGGGTACATCAGGAATATGAAAAGCTCAAAGCCAGTGGACAGCAGGTCACCCGTTGGCAAGCCTTTAAACGTTCACCAATTAAAGTAGTGGCCGTCATTATTTTTATATCTGCTGTACTCTATTTTTCGATTATTCCCTTTTATCCACTAACCAGTAATTAATATCATTTCAAAAAAGTGGTTAAAACAAAATCTACTATGAACTCAAATCCCGATAAACTCACCAAAAAACACCCTAAGCTGGTTCACTCGGATCAGCTCAAAGTTGTCTCCCACAATCAACGGGAACAAGATGGTTGGTTTCTCAATAGCATCATGGTGGAAAACTGCGATGTACCATTTAAATATAAACGTCCGCAAAAATATAAAACGCTTAACAAGGGTCAGCGAATAAACCTGACATATTATCCGGCAGAAGAAAATGTCGGAGGGCTATCTTTCGAATATATGAAAGTTGTTAGAATAAAAATCAGCTAGTTAAGCTGATGCCTCCCTCAGCAGAGAAGAAGGCAACCCATGTTATAGCTACGCGCTGGCGCTAATAGGTGTAACTTTTTCCTGCTCTGAGTCATCACTCTGCAATAAAACTTCAGATTTTCCCTTAAGTGCTTTGAGTAAAGTATCTTTGTTCTTAGCTAACAATAAACCAATTGACTCTATCTGCTCTTCATTAAGGCCACTAATTTCCTTCTCCATCCAGAGACTAACGTTTTCAGCTAGCTCAAGCATCTTGTCATAATTATCAGCTTCTTTTTTATCAGTAAAAGTTTTGCTTTGATCTCTATCAGACATATATAAGCTCACCACTGCCATAGGATTGACTCCATTATTAGATTAATTTCAACCAAATACTACTTGTACAAGTAGATTAAATCAAGTCTTTTGTCATACAGTCAACATTCCTGTGACAAATTAACTAGTAATCACAACTAATTGACCTAAACTTATCAGATTGTTGATTCACTTTGGTTGTTTAATGGCAAAAACAAGAAAAATAAAACTACCAGTTGACAAACTTATCATAGGTTTAATGGTTGATCTTGAACTTTCCTGGAGTCAACACCCCTTTCTCTTTTCTAAATTTAAGATCTCCTCCAACGAGGATATTTCAGTCATTAAACAGTTAAACCTCAAAGAAATAACCGTATACCCTGAGCAAAGCGATATCCAGTCTGGTAACCAGCAACAGCAAACGGAACCAGCGGAAAAGGCTGCGGAAAAGGCAGCAGAACAACCGCAAGCACTAACTGAAAAAAAATGGCAGGCAAAGAAGTCAAAAATGGAAAATGCCGACAAATTTCGCAATAAAAGAAGTGAGCTTGCAAGAAAATACAAAGAACAGGCGTCACAAGTTCGTAAAATGACCCATGGTCTAAAAACAGAACCTGCCAATGCCATTGCTAACGCTGCTGAATTGGTTGAGTCCATGGCTTCTGAGTTTGACCAGCGAAATGAAATTCTTACCAATCTGGTTAACTTAGGAGCGGGTGCCCATACAATGTATAACCATTGTATTAATGTAATGATTTTGAGTATGAGTTTAGCCAGCGTTCGAGGGATTAAGGGAGAGCAATTACGCCTGGTGGCTCGCGGTGCATTACTTCATGACGTTGGAAAAATAGGTGTTCCTGGTCCAATCCTTAACAAGAAAACAAAACTATCCACAGCCGAAAATAAAGTTTACCAACAACATTCACTTATTGGCAGAAGACTATGTGAAAGAGTCGAGGATACACCCCGAGAAGTTTTAGATATCATCGAGTTACATCATGAATTTCTTGATGGTAGCGGTTTTCCAAATCAACATAAAGCGGAAAAAATCCCGGAATTAGTTAGAATTGTTGCGGTCGCCAATATGTACGACAACCTCTGTAATCCAGCGGATTCCAGTATTGCTCTGACCCCCAAGATTGCGCTTGCCACTATGTACTCAAAATATAAGGATCGGCTTGATCATGAACTAGTGCAATGCTTCATTTCAACCTTGGGTGTATATCCTCCAGGAAGTGTGGTCAACTTAAATGATGAGAGTATCGGTTTGGTAATCAGTGTTGATCCTCATGATATGCTAAATCCTGAAGTACTCCTGTACAACCCTGATATTCCGCCCCTTCAGGCACTAATTATCGACTTAAAAGAACATAGTGAATTAAAAGTTGATAAAGTGCTAAAGCCAGGTCAATACCCGAAACGCGTGTATGATTATCTGGGAATTGAGGAAAGAATTGGCTATATAACCAGTGATCGTTAGCCAGGTTAAACCCTTATCCATCAATCGTGGAGGGCTGTTTTAGAATATTCCAGAAAGCACCTACAATTCTCGATTCAAGCCGCTTTCTGAGGCAGATAATCCCCAAATCAAACGGTTCAGGCATCAGTTCAGATGAAATTGTTCTTATCTTATGCTTAACCGGACTATTTTCCAATACTGGTAACGGAACAGCACTCACTCCACAGCCTAATGCTGTCATGCTTACGATTGCTTCATGTCCGGAAACCTGCGCATAGATTTTCGGCTTGATATTCATGCTTTTCAGCCATTGATTAACCCGCTGGGCAGCCGGGCCAGATTCAGGCAACACAAAAGGTAATTGCTGCCAGTCTATTTTTCCTGTTTGCAAATACTGGTCAAAATTAGTTTTTTCTCGCGGGGCAATTAATTTAAATGGAATATCATGCAAATGTTGAAATGAAAACTTTGCGGCCATGTCGGGCTCTCTTACTGCGAATGCAAAATCAGCCTGCCGTTCAGATATTTTTTTGTAGGCATGTGCAACATCCCCGGTTTCCAGGTTGATTTCGACCTTGGGATGGCGCTTCCTAAAGCTCGCTAATAGTTCCGGCAGATATAAGTGTGCAGCAGTGACGGTACAATATATTGATATTTCCCCACTAATATCCTGAGCACCAGATTGTAGATCATTTTTTAACAACTGCCATTGCAACTCAACAGACTCGGCAAACTCAACTAAACGTCGGCCCGCCTGAGTTAACCTGACCTGTCGATTATCCCGTTCGAAAAAGGTTTCTCCCAACTCACTTTCCATTCTCTGAATTGTTCGACTCAGCGTGGATGGACTCATATGTATCACTTGCGCAGTTTTATTAAAATGCAAACTTTGGGCTAAATGCAGGAATGCCTGTAAATCTTTGATTGTCATTTATTTGCACCATTATTTCATTTTATGCAACATACTATCCCATATATATCAATTTACGCAACAATCTAATCTGACTAAACTGAAACCAATTAAAAATGGTATCGGGAGTACAACATGGCAAACTACTTTAATAGCCTTAACCTTCGTCAACAACTTGCCCAACTTGGGGTCTGTCGATTTATGTCCAGACAGGAATTTACCAATGGTTGTGAATTACTTAAAAATAAAAAAATTGTCATCGTTGGGTGTGGCGCTCAGGGCTTTAATCAGGGCTTAAACATGCGCGATTCTGGCCTTGATATCAGTTATGCATTGCGCCAATCAGCCATTGACCAACAGCGCGAGTCGTGG
>CBDUHU010000207.1:0-6454 GCA_965366725.1 uncultured Kangiellaceae bacterium | reverse complement strand
AGCTATCGACCAAACAATCAAAGTCAATATAATGCAGGGTTTAGCACTGAAATTAATTTATCTGAATTAAACAATCCAGCGATATCAATTCTCCACTCGATGATCGAAGATGCATTTATCGATTACCTTAAGTCATTAAATAATGCTGGTTTATTAAATACTTTTGATAATGAACTGGAAGATACTGACGGTTTTAAACTGACTACCTCTTTGTGGGCAGTTATTCTCAGACAGCACCAGTGGATTTGTCCTCATGCACATGCAGGCGGTGCTTTTGGCGGCACCTACTATGTCGAATTGCCGGACCTTCAGGAACCCGAAGGTTGTCTTGAGTTTATTAACCCTCTGGGTTGCTATTCCAGTAATCCAGCATTGGCAACAGCCTCAACGGTAAGAAAAATGCCCAAACCAGGTACAATGTTATTATTTCCAAGTAACTACATGCACCTGGTTTACCCTTTTTCAAACCCCGGTGAACGTATTGCCTATAGTTTTACAATTAATGCCGACTACTACTAATTCAATCATTGTTGTTAAATAATTAAGTCAAACGGAAGAGACAGATGTTTAAAGAAAATAAAGAAACACCATCAGGCTCTACAAAACAGCTAGATAATATTCTTGCACCGATAAATCAGGAAGATTTTTTCTCTCACTGGTTTGACAAAAAACCTTTATATATTTCCGGACGCCAGGAAAAATTTGATCGCTTGCCTTCAATCGATGATTTCTTGAACTGCATGCAAATGGGAACTCCCTGGTGTCTACAGCGTCTACCGGAAGTTTATCTTGACGGCCTAAAAGTTGCAGATAAGGATATTCATATTGAATACCCTAATATGGATAAGCTCTCAATATTCAAACCACTTTATCAACGCTATGAAAAATTGATGCAACACGGCGCCACTATTGCACTCTATGGGATGCAACATATTTTTCCAAGCCTTAATCAACTCACTGCGCAATTAAGCAGTGAAATTAATGCTGAAGTAGAAGCCCATTTATTTTTGTCACAAAAAGACTCCCAGGGACTAGCAGCTCATTATGATTGTGTCGATATATTTGTATTACAAATTAGTGGTAGTAAAAACTGGAAAGTATCTGAGCAACAAGCAATAAACCCGATAAAAGATGCAGGAATCGCCTTAGATTACAACCCGGAACAACCCTGCCTTGATATAGAAATGACTCCGGGAGATGTTCTTTATATGCCACGCGGAACATTTCACTACGCAGTGGCAGCATCTCAACAAAGTTTACACCTTACCCTGCCAGTCTGTTTTGCTACCGGTATTGATTTTATCGACTTGTTAGCAAAAAAAGCGCAAACAAGCGAATTGTTAAGGTCATATATTGGTAATCTGAATAACGATAGTTTGAGGAGTAACATTAAACAATTAATGAGCGAACTTAATGAAATTGCCAATTCTGATTCTTTTATTGACGAATATATCCAACATTTAGCAACTGGTGCGCGTGCACATGGACCAGAACCTAAACTCAAAGATTTTAATAGTTAAGGATGGAGAACATGAAACAGTCTATTTTATTGTTCAATACACCCTATACAGATTACACACAGCCCTACCACTCCTTATCCTATCTTAGTGGTACGCTCAAAGAAGCAGGCTTTAATGTTGATGTCATCGATCTGAATATTGAATGGTTTCGTTGGGTTTTTAATAGTAAGAACCTGAATAAGTGGGAAGCCGAACTCACAGCTGAATTAGCTGATTTGGAATCCAGGGCGCCCTGGACGATTGAACATCAAATAAAAGCAACCAAAATAGTTCAATGCCTGGCTATCGTTCAGAGCATTGATCCCGTCGAAGCAATTGATATATTTCAATCAGAAAAGTTTTATGATTATCAACAATATCTAAAAGCCCAGCACTGCGTCCGAAAGTTTGAACGGGTGCTGGAACATTTTTATGGTTTTTACCCTTTTTATCTTGCTTTCAGAGCACCCTGTGGTGAACCTAAAATGGCCGATTTAATTGAAGGTATTCAATCAAGCCAGCGATTTATTAGTGATATTGAAGACTTACTAAGAAGTCAATATTCAGCTAATGACTATTTGTTTTGTGGTGCAAGTATTCCTTTTTATGGAAATGCAAGACTAGGTTTTGCTGCCTTAAGAGCGGCAGCTAATTTGTTTCCTGAGAGCAAACTGATAGCAGGAGGAACCGCAGCAACAGATATCTTTAAAAATAAAAAAGATGACAAAACTTTAATTCCTCTCGGTGAGTATTGTGACTATCTACTTGCTGGAGAAGCTGATGAGACAATCATCCAGCTAGCCAGATGGTTAGGTGACTCTCAATCCACTCCTCCCAATGGGCTATTTGACCTAAAGCAAGGCAAGCTACTTACCGAGAAATATATTATCGCACCACAACCGATTCAGGGGCAGAATATCGTTCCGGATTACAGCTGGATAAAATGGGATAAATATTTAAGTCCAGAAAAACAAATTAACTATTCTCCATCACGCGGGTGTTTCTGGAATCGCTGTACCTTTTGTGACTACGGATTGAATGATGATCTACCAACTGCTCCTTATCGAGCTGAAAGTCCACAAATAACGGCTGATCATTTTGCTCATTTTTCATCTTTAGGCATTAATAATATATATCTTGCAGTGGATGCTATTACTCCATCATTTTTAAAAAAGCTGGCCAACCAACTGGTCGAAAGGAAAATTAAGGTCAATTGGTCTGCCGAGTTTTTTCTGACCGAACATTTCGATCAGGATCTTATTCAACTGTTAGAAAAATCAGGATTGGTAACGGCTTCTTTTGGCTTTGAGTCAGGTTCAAGCAAAGTTTTACAGTTAATGGGAAAAGGAGCTGATCGGGTGGAAAAAGTATATCATCCGGTATTTAAAGCATTTGCAAATTCAAAAATAGGACTTCAACCTAAGTTCTTCTTTGGCTGTCCCGGCGAAAATAATGATGATAGATGGAAAACGGTCAATTTACTAAATGAATACAGAGAAATTTTTCCAGTACTCACGCGAGCCAATACGTTTGATTTAACCGAAGGCTCAATCGTTGCCAAAAACCCTGAAGAATATGGTATAACCAATGTTGTCAGAAAAGAGAACTATGATATTAATAGTGCTTGCGACTACCAACACCTGGATGATAGCCCAGTGACTAATATTCAAGATTATGATGAACTAAATGCGGCGCTAGATTATTTTGAAATATTTGAAAGACCCTGGTGTGGTGGCATCGATACATTTCATAGTAAACTATATATAAAAAAATATGGACGTAATATTTTTTCCAGGATACAAAAACAATTGCACAATCGACTCGATCAGGTTATCCCCCAACTCTCTATCTCGGTTAAATCGCAATTTAATCTGTCAGATGTTTTTGACAATGTATTAATTTATAGCGCTTTACAGTACACCTGTAGCTTAGATAAGCTGAGCAGAGAAATGAGCGAACAAGAAATTCAGAGTGGACTTGAAGCGGTAACGACACCAATGAATCATGAAAATATTAGTGCGCGCTACTCACTTCAATTCAGGTAACCCCTGTTGAAAAAACACAGAAATAAAATGGAATAATCGAAAGTCTACACAGTTAGCTATTTTCACTATCAGGAGTCAATCAGGTCATGCTAGAACAACTAAGGCAAGTTATTTCTTCAGTTGTAACCAGCTCAATTAATATCCAGAGTCTCGCAAAGTATGGTAATTCACCTGCTACACCATTGGATGCAACCAATATGGCTGTTGAGTTTTGTCAACTTGCCAAAGAACAACTGCCAGTAAGCAATGAAAATCAATCAATGGCAGAACTTGCGGCAATTGATTTAATCGAATATCTAGCCAATCTGCCTGATTGGATCCAGCAGGAAATTAACCAATCCAATCAATTCAGACATGATATTCAACGTGCCTGGGAAGAGCCGGAAGCAGGCGCATATGTTGGACTTTGCTGTACAGTTCAGGATGTGTGGGAGCACTTACTTGGTCCAGAATCGAAAGAAGATGAGAAAATTTTATCAAAGATTGCTTCTACCGCCACTGGACCAATATTGGATTATGGGTGCGGTGCAGGCTACTTTTCAATGGCGCTTGTATTTCGAGGATTTCAAGTAGATTGTTATGATTTGGACAAAATCAAATTAGACTTTCTTCGTTTTCGAGCGAATAAATCAAATTTGAATGATAAATTAGTAATTAAGAAACCTGACTCAGAATACCAATCGGTCATTGCAATCAATGTACTTGATCATGCTGAAAGTCCACAAGAAATGGCGGCAAATTTATCTAACTGGTTAGCTCCCGGTGGACATTTATTTTTAATCGCAGAATTTCCTGATGATCACTGGCACCAATCAGATAATGCTCTGGTAGAAATGACGGTTAACACACTTTTTTCCAACTTATCCATCAGCGAACACTTTGACGTTTCGGTTCCATCACTTGAGATATTAACCAAAAATATAGACTCGCAACAAAAAATTTTATATCAGAAAATATCGCAATCGCAGCAACTATCAAGTGTTCCCCTATTGCACTCAGGAGTAAAGCTGAGTGATGACCCATCTAATCCGGAGCTTGTGCATCTTAGTGCAACCAGTTTCTATATTGCGCCAAACTATATCGATCGCGATCTGGTCGAGTTACTAAGTGATTGCGATGGCAGTCGTCCTGTCTCAGAGTTATGTGAGGATTATGATTGTGAACTGGAAGAACTCTGGCCTTTGCTCGCCCACTTATGGCAGCAACGAATTATCTCAATAAGCAATACATTTAAAAAAACTGGTTGAATTTTAGCCAATATTCATGACTTAGCACTTATTTAGTGCTAAATTAACAGAACGACTATAAAAAAGGCGTGCGCCATTTCGGTTGTTGGCGCGTGGGAGTTAGTGACTATATGTCTTGAACCAGGCTGTCTCAGGATAACCTGTTCGATAAAACAAGGAATCTCTTCATGAACGACAAACCTAATGATGAAAAACTCAATAAAATAAAAAAAGCTAAAGCTAAGAAAAAACTACGTCGCATTGTTTATGGTTCGATGGCATTAGGCGGCGCAATTGGTCTTGCCGGACTCAATGCACAAGCACATGGCAATGCTTCCAGCCATAAAGAAGCACAACTATCCTGGAACTTTGATGACTTTGTTATTGAGAGAGAAGTCATTCAGGAAACCTATCCTAGAGAAATTTCAGTAGTCACCAACTTGCGGGATAATATGGAAATTCTGGAACGCAACAGAGACTCATTTCGCCAGCCAGGCAACTTTAACTTCGATGCATTAAATGACGATGAGGTTCCTAAGCTGGGTGGCAAGGTCGATAATATTTTATCCGATCAACTGGCGGCAAACCAGATCCTCAGTAATCAACTCTCGATCAATTCAGTTAAACAGATTACTGCCCTCACTCCAACAACCAAAGAAGTTCTTCAGTTACTCCAGAGTAATGATATTAAAGGTGCAATAAAAGTCATTGAGAACACCCCTAAGAGGGATGATGTGTTATCACGCTATAGCATTGTCCAGTTAGACTTATATAACTACGGCGCAATTGATCAATTTAGTACCGCGACATTCGCAGATGAAATTGTAAAAATCACTAAAGCGGGTTTGCATTATCAAAAAACCAAAGCGCCTAAAGAACTCGCAGCAAGGGCCGGACTTTTACACAACCTGGCATCAGCCGTATTACCTGATAAAGGCTCTGCAACGGCTTACCAGTTTAAAACAGGTCGAAACGCAGCCATTGAGGCACTAAAAATACGCAAAGGTCTGGAGGATAAAGTTGGAACCGGTATTGCTGAATATATGGTAGCTATGTTTGATTACCGGGCAAATGACTTTGCAGCCGCAGAGAAACGTCTTGAGCAATCTCTTGAACTGCTTGATGGCAGTTATCGAGTACAAGATATTGCCTGGAGTAAACTGTACCTGGGACTCAGCAAAATAGCCCAAGGTGATCGTAGCGGACAAAAACTAATTAACCAGGTACGAAATGAGTTCAAAGAAGCTGGTAATAGTTACGGATTAACCTACCTTGACTCTGTAACCAAAAAAACTTAACAGATATCATTTTTATGTATCAATAAAGGCCAACGAATGTTGGCCTTTTTCTTATCTGTCAATTTCTTTTAATTGTCTGTTTATATGGCGTAAAACAAGTTAACTCTATTAATTTGAAATTTTTATTGCAAGCTGCTTTGCAACAAGTTCACTGCCAAGTGGTGATAAATGAGAATCCCCTTCAAGATATAGGGACTGCAGTTGGGATTGCCTTGAAAAAGCATCAATAATAGAAAAGTCGCCGACAAACATATCAGGAATATCTTTTGCTGGTAATGGTGTCGGGCTATATGGTTGTTGGTTTTTTATTTTCCAACGTCCCTTCCAGGGAATAGTGGCAACATATACATGACCACGATGTGATTTTTTAAACTTCTCGATTAACT
>CBDUHU010000206.1:0-6483 GCA_965366725.1 uncultured Kangiellaceae bacterium | reverse complement strand
ATAAAAACTGTTATCTGACATAGGGATTACTTCATATTTTTCGCCATTTCCTCGCTGAGTATATACCTTGTTATTTTCGATAAAAAACTTTCGAATATCTTCATTATCTAATCGGTAGTTTCCTGTAAGAGGAGCTATTTTTGAGTTCTCAAATTTAATTGGTTTAAATGTAGGTAATTCAATATCTAATGTAACAGCAGCTAATAAATTGGTAATCAAACGTAGATTTGTACCACTAAAATTGGCAAGAATAGCAATATATAAATCTTCTTCCGGGAGATAAATAGCATTAGTAACAAACCCTGGAATACCACCACTATGTGAAATAGTTTTGTACTTATTCAGCTTTGAAAGTCCTAAACCATAACCATAACTCGATACTTCCCCATCATTAAGCACAAACGGCGCTATCATTTGTTGATAACTTTGTTTTGAAATCAATTGACCGGAACGTAATCCCTTAAACCAGATATTTAAATCACCGACTGTTGATAATAATGAGCCAGCGGCATGGGGCCAACTCATATCAATATGCGAGGCATTTACAATCCCATCATGGCCCATATCATAACCACTTGCACGGTTGGGTATGATCTGCGAACCACCATAACGACTTGACTTCATACCTAACTTGAGAAAAATCTGTTGCTCAATGAAATTAGCATAAGATTGACCGCTGGCTACTTCAATAATTTTTCCAAGTAAAACATAACCAGTATTTGAATAGCGCATGGCTTCACCGGTTTTAAATACCATTGGATGTTTAGCAAACCTGAGCAGCATTTTGTCCATATTAGTTGGAACTTGAATTTCCTGTGAAAAAAGCTCCTGGTCTTCAGTATAGTTTGCGATACCAGAGGTATGAGTTAATAAGTTCTCAATAGTCACCTGATTATCTTCGGTAGGAAAGTCGGGGATATATTGATGAATATTATCTTTGATGTTAAGTTTCTTCTGCTCATGTAGCATCATAATTGCTGCTGCAGTAAATTGTTTAGTAATAGATCCCAACCGGAACACACTATCTACAGTTAGGGGAATAGCATGTTCTAAATTTGCCTGGCCGAATGCACCCTGGTAAAGAATGTCATCATTCTGGCTGACAATTACCGCGACACCGGGCCCGTTAGCTGGTATATGTTTAGCTAAAATAGCCTGATACTTTTTTTGATTAGTCGGCTTTGAATCCGCAAAGGTTGCACCAATACTCACGCAAAATATCATCAAACAAATACTTATTCGGTTTAACATAGTCAGTTCCTGTTAAGTAGAGTAGCTAAGCCAAATTTTAATCAGTCATTAAAATCGGCAAAAAGCTCAGATTGAATATCATAAATAACTATTTACTTAATGTCTTTATTTCCCGAGGAATTGTCTTTTCGAAGTTGTTACAAAAAATAATCATTACATTTTTGAAGATAATTGGCCAATCGGATTTCTAACAACTTTACCGCTGGGAAGCTTGCTTTTCAGGTAGATCAAACCAGTTAATAAATTCTGCAATTAGTGGCTTTTCAATCGCTAGTCCATAACTTAATGAACGTTGAAACTCCTGGATATTTGACTCAAGGACAAGATCAGGATTCTCAGTGTTGCCAAAACCAAAATCACAACCAGCCTCAGACACCTTAACCCAAGCTGTCAAAGAATCACTAATAAACTGTACAGACAAAGGTGTCTGACCTTTCCTGTTATCAAAAAAAGCCTTCAATGCTAATAAATCCCAGTGATCATAGTGAATAGAATCATCTTGCACAGTGGCAAATTGATAGCCCCAGCGGACAAACGCGAGTATGACTGGCTCCACTTGCCTACCTTTATCGGTGAGTAGATAAGCAGATCGTTTGTTCTCTGGATCCTGTTTTTCAATTAAACCTTCTGTTTCCAATTCGCTTAAACGATTGCTGAGTAAGTTGGTTCCCATTCCTCGCAACCATAAATTAAGCTGACCAAAGCGGCAGGGTTGAATAAGCAACTCTCTAAATAATAATAATGTCCATCTTTCTCCGAGAACATCACATGCAGTCGCCAATGAACAGCTCTGTTTATAGGTTCTTTTTGTCATTCTGTTAGTATAAACCTTTACTATAGTTTTTTAAAGCTATACAATTGCTATATGTTTTTAAAGTTATCGGGTTTCAATATTATGTTAAAGGTGGCTCTTGGTGTTAATGCTATTTTCTCGGCATTTTGTGCGCTTTCGGTATTTTGGTTTCAGGATTGGTTAGTAATCCATATTCCAATACCTGATTGGCTGGTCAAAACTATTGTGATAGCCCTTCTTATTTTTTCAGCACAATTAATATTGATGGTAATTCACCCTTCATTAAAACAAAAACTGACTCTTTTAGTCGTTAGCTCTGATATCAGCTGGGTAGTAGTAACCTTTGCGGGACTAGTGACTTACTGGAATCAAATTAGCTATACAGGTTCAATATTAATTACCACTATAAACTTATCTGTTGCAGGATTAGGATGGATGCAGTATTGGGGATTCAGGCAACAATCAACATTAAGAGGTTAGCATTGGTTGTTATCATTAATGTTCCCTGTTTACTGGACAAATCTATTTAAGTTATTAGTTTAGTTACTCCAAAAACTTCACCTGAACGTATTAACATATTTTCAACCATAAGATTTTCTAATAATATTCAGCGAACTTCTCATTGTTTCTATTCAAGTCAATTAAAAACATAAAATCTCATTTGGAAATATAAAAGTAATTAGCCACAATAATTAGCCAATAAAACTAGCCGTTAATGCGCCTCTTAGCTAACATCCTCAGCGACAGTCTTTGTCAACTAAGCTCAATTAGTCTTACTCAATATTAACTCCAGTTTATTTTCAAATATGAACTAATCAAACTTACAAGGAAGCACTATGAAGAATCAATTAACCAGAATACTCTTTTCAATCCTGGCGTTTTCCATTAGCAACTTTGCTTTGTCTGCCGATTTTGATATTCCATCCTTATCGAGATGTGCAAACGATATGGTTGCTTCAAACACCAACGATACCAAAACCTACAATATTTTTTCCGATTTTTATTATGAATTTGAGGATAAACGCGACTATGCAGCCATGGCATTATCTAAAATGACAGAACAATTCTCAGCTGAAAACTCTGCTTGCCGCTCTTTTACCCAACCGATGAATCGAGAAACTATCCAGTGTGAAAAATTCGCTGGTAGCGATGTTTGTATCGTCCCCAGCGATGCAGGCGAGTTTATTGTTGTCAAAGATTTCGTAGATTCCACAAATATTATTCTAACCCACTACGACAAAGATTATAAAAAATTTCCAGCTATTGATTCAATAAATGATCAGGAAAGCCTCTGGCTTCCAATGCCAGAACTATGCTACGACACATTACTCGACGGATTGTGGGACAGTCAGTCCTATCAGGTCGATGCAAAACCTTATTTAAGATTTGGTGACTTCCGATATATTATGGCTAGAAGTAATCGTGATCTGCTAAAGAATCTGTCAGCTAATAATGCGAGCTGTGCATACCAGACGACAAATCATTTAGCTTCAACAATGCATTGCCTTAAAAGAAATAAAAAACCAAGTATTTGCTCAGTTTCAACTACCGGTGGAGGCTACTTTATTTATGTCACGGATGAAGATAACAGTGTTCATATGATTTTTAATCGTTGGGACTAGTTGAGTAACCAGGCCATAATATTAACGACAAGTCGAACAGGTTTTTATAGATTAGTATTTCGACTTGTTGCTTATAACAAATTTATAACATTAAGAATTATAAAAAATAGATTTTTAAGAGCTCTGATGGATTTCCAACGCTGCCCTTATTCCAGATTCCAACGCCCCCTGTATCCAGCCATGAAAATTCGAAGCATGTTCGCCAGCAAAATGAATCCTTCCTTCAGCTAACCCAACATGCTGACCCAGGGAGGAATTTTGCTGGGTGGTGGGTGAAGCAAACCCCGCTCCTGACCACTCCTCTTTAGCCCATGAGTGAGAGTGACTGAGTAAAGTAAAATTATCCAGTGAAGGCATCACCTGACGCCAACGTGAATGAACCTGTTCTACCTGTTGGTCAAAAAGCAACTGATCAAATTGCATTGCTGGTTCGCCACGTAGATATGACTGAATTATTCCGGTAGATTTTGAGTTGGCCCAGGTAGGTTGCCAAATCTCCTCAGGCAAATCTGTGTTTCCCCAACCATTAAGTCCTGACTCAAGCCAGAAACGGGAAGAAAACTGGGTATATAAACGACTTGAATCTGTATAATTGTACCCTCCCTCACTGGCTGCCAGCTTTTGACTTGATAATGCAGGCTCAAAAGCAATCTTACCCAATACAGGTAATGGAACAGTGCACAATATTCTGTCAGCAAAATAAGTACTGCCATCAACAGTAATTACGCTGACTCCACTATTATCCTGCTGAACGAACTCAACAGCTTGTGAGTAAACGATATTTCCTTCCATTTGACCAGCGAACGCTTCTGGCAATTGGGACATTCCTCCATTTATTTTGCTAAATTCATTTCGGTTTACCGTTCCGCTCCATGGTGGACGGTTAATATACTCATTAGCAGGGAAAAGTGAGAAATTATTATTTTGTAGCTCAAAATACTGACCACTATCAGGGTAGAACTGTTCTCTACCCAAATTAAAATGGCTGGCATAGGCTAAGGTCAGGTTGTGAGTTACTGGTATTCTGGAAGCACCAGCTTCGACAAACTGCTCCTCAGTGAAAAGTTCTCTCAAAGTGTTAACTCTTCCACCGCTGCGCTGTCGGGCTTCTAACAAAGTCACCTGGTGGCCTGCTCGGGATAATTCATATCCAGCGACTAATCCAGACATACCTGCACCAATAATAATGACTGATAGAATTTGTTGCGCTGGAATTAGCTCTCCAGGGGTGGTAAGAGTTGGAACAGGTATAACAGGAGAAGAACCGCCAGAAGAGCCTCCGCCACAGCCAATAAACGGAATAAAAGATAACGATAAAAGCCCATTATTGATGAAATCTCGCCTTGAAAGAAAGTCTGACTTAGCTTCTATTTCAACCGGAACATTACCTTTACTTTTACTTTTCTTCATAAAAAGCCCCCTGCACAAATATGTCTCCATCTGTCCAATATAACTTAGTATACTCTTACGACAGAGCTAAAAGGATAAGTAATTATGGAAAATAAATTGAATTTTCTCTCCAGTTAGTCCACACAATAAATACTGGAGCTTAATCAACACTCAAAAAGTTTATTTGTTTACAACTTCACTTCTACTATCAGCCTGATGCAGATAACAGCGCTCACAATTTCACCTTTATTCTATATTAGTACTATCTTTTTGAATAAAAATATTATATAAAGTATTTTCTTTACTTAACTTTTCTTCCAAAATGGTTTCATAATGCATAGTGATGTATCGATAGCCCGGCTAAAACAATTTCCACCACTAATGTGGATTTTACTTTTTGGTGCATTTATCACTCGTGGTAGTTATTACATGGTGTGGCCATTCCTGTCCGTAATCTTATATAAAAAATTTGGAATCTCTGCAACAAGCGTTGGAGTAATTTTAACTTTTGCCGCACTAGTCTCGGTATTCGTTGGATTCATTGGTGGAACGCTTTCTGATCATTTTGGGCGAAAAAAAATCATGTACACCAGCGGATTTCTGTACATCATTTCCTTTTCATTATTAGCCAACGTCGATTCGCTTATCGGCTATACAATTGTCATTACACTTTGTTCAATTGCAACCGAAATATGGCGACCTTCTACCTCAGCACTTATCGGCGATATTATAGAAGATAAGAAGACCAGAGAACTAGCTATGCAAGCTTTATATTTTATGGTCAATGTTGGTTCAGCAATCGGCCCAATGATTGGCTTCTGGTTAGGTCTGGCAGGTGAAGCATCAACATTTTATATAACCGCAATTGCTTTTGCGACTCTATTAACTTTATTAACCTGGGGATTTAAAAATCAACACAAACATCACTCGAAATTAATAGTGAATACCGCGTCCATTACAAATATTAAAGAAAAGAAGAATGACAAGAATAAGCCAGGTAAATTTAGTCAACTATCTCAAACCTTTAACCTCTTATTACAAGACCGATTGCTACAATGTTTAATTCTCGCCAATATTCTTTGTATGTTTATTTACGGCCAGATGGACACAACACTAATCCAATATTTAACCAGAGCAGATGTTCCAGAGTTATTAGGTTTAATTTCGTCTATGATATTAACCAACGCATTAGTCATTATAAGTAGCCAGTTTCTCTTACTTAAGTTAATGGCTCGAATATCTTTAGTGTATAGAATTCAGGTTGGGCTTATTCTATTGACGACGTCACAAATCTGGATGGCATTTAATCCTGTAGATTTCTATTGGGGCTGGATTGGTGCAGTTGCAATCATGAGTCTTGCTGAAGCTATTCTCTTTCCGACAATGAACGTTCATATTGATCGACTGGCTCCGGACCATCTGCGTGGC
>CBDUHU010000205.1:0-6503 GCA_965366725.1 uncultured Kangiellaceae bacterium | reverse complement strand
TATCGAATCAAAAAAACGATTAACACTGACAACAAGACAAAACTACCACTGACTAGAGGACGAAAGTCAAGCCATGATATTGATATAGTTAACAATAAAATAACAACAGAAAGCTGAGCAGAAATGAAGATAATTCCGGTATTTCTGATTGTCCTTATCAATGGAAATCTTTCCTCAATCGATGAGAACCCCAGTATAATCAACATAACCCCTCCAAAAACCAATACAAACCCGAGAGCTCTCATCAACCAATATTTTAAATGTTCTTCATCTTTTTTTTCTAAAAGTAACCTGGATGCTGCTACTTTACCTGGCTTCAATATACTGATTTCACCTTTGCCATTAACTTTAAAAGACTCAATACGATTAGAAGATTGCTTTGCGATAACGGAAACAACCATTGGTTTTGAAACATAAAGAGTGACCTTTAACTCTCCCAGTTTTGGTTTTCTGGGATTATCCCCAAAGAAATACCCTCCCTCATAAGGCTGCCCTTTAAGTTTTTTTTCAGCAAAAGTAATATTATCTCTTGCCATCTTAACGACTTGATAATTGTCAATTTTTTTTACTAATTCATCTGATAATTGCAACATTCCTAACTTTACTATATTTGAAAATTTTTCTTTTGCCTTGATTGGAATAGCGGTTGGATTTTTATATTTAGCCGGGTAGTTTCCTGAATCGATCAGTTCTTCGCTCCATCTAAGACGGTACATTGCTTCTATATCCGTCCCTTCATTTGTACTTTTAATTTTATCTCTATATTTTTTCCATTGATACATCTCTACTTTTCTTTTTAGTTTTATTCCAACTACAGCAATATCAAACAACTCATCAGTAAGAGTCTCAGTTGAACTTAGCATTCCTGAAACATGTACTAACTTGTCGTCATTTTGTGGAAGGACTTCATAACCATTGATTGTATTTATCTAGTTAATCCCGAGAGTGAATAGAGTTTGGTTTTTAACAACTTCATTTTCATTAATAACCAAAATTGAAAGCCCAATTGAAAAAATAACCAACCCTTTAAATAGACTTCCACCTGCTCCGCGTACTAATCGAGTAAACCAGTGCACATCAGGATCTTGTGAATGTAGAAATTTAGACATTCTATTTATTCCATTAAATAACAAATTTATAAAAGAAAGATGTCCAGCTAACCAATAATAACGTTACAAGTATAGATTTATTTCAACAAACAATAATCTATTAGTTATCATCAGGTTATATAGAGACTCTATTGATAGTTAGTGTATTCTAGTAATTTAACCGCTTTAATAGCGGTTCAAAAATAACATCTCAGAACAAAATTATTTAAGAGAAACTAGTCAAGATATACTATCAGATATCTTAATTCCGAACTTCTCTCCAGAAAATGACTCGATCACTACCACGATAATAACCAAAGTTAAGCACAGCAGCTGGAGGATCAATAATATTGTCATTATTACGCCAGTCAAAGCCAAGCCAGGGTTGAGTCAGCAAGCTAAAATTCACAATCACACTACCAAAATTTCCGTCGCCAGGAGCCGAAAATAAAAGGCCAGAAGCAGAAGAACTTTCACCATTAGTTAAAGTTTCTGGTAAAGTTGCAAGCGGAAAAAAAGCAGTGGTTTCGCCTGAGTTTAATGATTCAGTATAGCTCCCAGGCTCAAAACTAACTCTGGCGACATCATAATCAGTGCAGTTGTCCTGGGTATTAACCAACCATTCAGTTCCATCAAAATATTCAGTTTTCAACGGCATTTCTAATGACTTAATTTCGGGACCATAAGTATCCCTTAACAAAAGTCGGCCAAGTCTGACTTCTACCAGGTTTGAACTAATTTTTCCTGATATAGGGGTCGTGATAACAACTGAATCTGAATCTTGCGGTTCAAGATCAACTCGCAAGTCAAATTGAGCATCCATAGAATCAAATTGATAGTGACTTTCAGGGAAGGAATAAGCGCTGTTGCCTGTAATAAAACTCAAGCTGTTTAACGGCATTTTCAAATTCAATCGTCCTGACGCATCTATCGAATCCGTCCCATTGTATGCGCTCAAACTAATATCTGATGTTGTTAATTTGGCAAAATCTCCAACATAGTTTTGAGTGGTTATGCCAGCGGCATTTTTAGCACTAATATCCCCGTCAATATCGAATGGTTGCCCGTTTTTATCCAATCCGGAATTGACTCCATCAAAAAATCCACCAAAAGTAAAACTTCCACATTGCATTGTGATAGGAGTCAATGTCATTTCAAAGTGATCCGGTATAAAACGACCAACGTGATTGCGCTCCCCAGCAATATCTCTGGTTGTTCCCATAAATGAGGCAGTTGCAGCATTGATTTGAATAATACCAACTTCATCCCAGTTTTGACTGATTGTAACCAGACCTTCCGTTGCAGTTGCTGGTGCACCAAATTCATTGAAATTAACGCTAGTATCGGCTAAAGCTCCTTGGCTATTAGCCCCTGTGTGGGCAGTCTGTGACAGACTGATCGAGCCACTAATTAAAGAAATATTCGGGGTAATACCATTATCACTTAAAGTCGCGCCTGCATCTACAACACCATCATTATTGATATCATCGGCCGATTGCCATAACAAACTTCTGATCGTTATATCAAAGTCTTCGCCCGCTTTTTTAAATACTGAACCAGACGCATCCAGAGCTTCCGGATTTCCGCTAACCTGAAGTTCATATGCAAACGGAGTGATAATAAAAGGGGCAACTCCGCCTATAATTTCTGTACCCAAACCTGACACCGGGTCGCCAATCCCGATCTGATCCTTGGCGCTAAAGCTAATTTGGCCAACATCTTCATAGAGAACATTTAATGTCGTCGATCCCATATTAAAATTAGTTGTCTGAGGAGTTGATGCAACTTCACTTGCTGCTATGGTATTCGAATTGATAGTCACTGACCTGGTACCATTATTGGGTAAATGATAACTTGACCAGAAGTTAATTTCCTTGTTCCCTGTATATTCTTCAATAACGCCGCATTCTGTCTGCGTTGGCGTTTGACCCGCGGCAGTTAAGGTAATTTCGAATGTTCGTCCTGCAATTTGATTAACAATCGTCGAAGGCGAAATAACAAATCCTGATGGCCTGAATTGAATATTACCTTCACCGTCATCATCGTTAATCGTTCCCTGTTGCGCATCTATATCAATATTTTCCTCATGTGTGTTATTTAAATAAAGTACAATACTGCCAAGATCTGCACTCACAAAAGTATAACTTGCAGCGCCATCATCATTAACTAAATCGCTCAGTGTTCCCTGTGCAAGGTCGCTGCTATTACCTGAATCATCTAACAAAAACCAAGTTCCATTGTTTGATGATGTGGTTAGATTAATCGTGCCGACGTAATCAGTAACTGCTGCGCCAAAGTTATCAACCACCGTAAATTTAATTGCTTCTCTCAGACAATTGATCCCACTAGTGTCATGTTCAATTGTGATTTCACTGGCAACCGGAAAGTCTGCTTCAAATGCTTGCGAAAAAACAAACACGCTGGCATTTTCTGTAGTATGTGAACGGTCAGAATCATTAGCCTGATCTTCATCTGAAATTAAGCCGATTGCATTGTTTTGTAATGAACAACGGCGTAACCAACCACCATCACCGCCAAAGCGGCTATTTTGGCTGGCAATCGATAACGGAGAACTGGTTGGATAGGTCTCAGAGAAATTATTGACAGTGCAACTGTTGTCAAAGCCAACAATATTTGTCGGCGTGCGAAACATCTCATAATCGATTAGGTCGCTGTTGGTTGCAACCAGATTACCGTTAGCTGTATTTCTAACTGAGAAATAAGCAATAGTTTCATTCAAGTTTAAGCTACCAGTGGTGGTTTCACTTCTTTCTAGCGCAACCAGGATCTGATTTGAAGTTAAACCAGATGCTGAAGTTTCTAACCAGGGTTGGGCAGGTAGGCTGGGATGCAACCCCAGATTATTTTCTGTTCCCTGGATTTCAAGAATTACAGCTGGTTCTGAAGTATAATTTTCAATGAAACTAATGGTCTCCCAACTTGAACCGGAAATTAATTTTGATTGAAATCGACTTGTGGAGACACTTCCCGCTTCAAAGATATCCCCATTAGTCATTTTATGGCGTCCAGGAATAATCGCTACATAATCAACTGACATTTCACTATGAGAGCCGGGGCTCCCCGGAGGTTCAACCACACTGGCATCAAAACCATTAATTGTGACATTTCTTATTCTTGTTGTTGCAGGTGGTAAGTCACCTATGGTTGTTGGCAAGGTAAAAACCATTGGCGTAGCACTAAAAGGGTTAGGAAAATCAATGTGAGTCCAGTCCAGTTGAGCATTGGAACTACTGATTAACGCATTTCCAGCTTCAAACTGACCGCCGTTCAGGGTTGTATTAAAAGCTTCTTCTATCGCTAAAATGCCGGCAATTTCTGTTGTATGGTTACGCTCAGTATCCAAATCCTGATCTTCATCCATGGTCAAACCCACTGACGTATTAGAAATTCCACATCGCCTGACCCACAAACCATCACTTCCATCTCTTGTGTTTGGGCTGGCAACAACTAGCGGTGTATTAACAAAAGGACTTGGATAATTATTAAAAAAACAACCATCGTCCCATCCTCTGATATTATCAGCAGTTCGCAGTGCTTTAATAATTGTACCATTTAGATCAATTTCCCCGGCAGAAGTCATCGCCAAATAACCAATGGTTTCAGTAACCACTGTTCCAGTCGAGGTTTGTGCTCGATCTAAGCCCAGCCGGAAGTTTCCATTGTTAACATTGCTAACCCATGTTTCAAGCCAGGGACTGGCAAGTTGAGTGGGCATTAAAGCTGGCTGGCTATTAACGGTTTGTATTTCAGCAATAATTGCCGGTCGAGCATTGAAAGAGCCTCCGGGAAATTGAATTAAATCACCATTAGATGATGAGCCAGTCACATTGTTACCAGCATAGGTATCGGTTGCATGTGTACCAACAATCAGATTGATTCCTCCGGGAAAGCTATAACTTCCTATCTCAGCAGCAAAAAAATCAACTGACATTGCATCGGTATTTCCATCTTCTCCTTGCGGTTCAAAAACACTTATTTCAAAACCGCTGGTAGAAACATTTCTTATCCTGACGGTTGCAGGCTCGCTATTTGAGTTAGTCGGTAAAACAAAGACAACTGGAATACTACTGAAATTCTGCTGAAAATTGACTTGTGTCCAGGCAACATTATTGGCTGACTGATTAAGCAATATGCGGTCAACTTTCATTGAAATAGCGCGACAACTATTAGATAGGCTAATGGACAAAATAAAAATTAAGATACTAACCCATTTGGACTGAATCAAAAGAGAACCAAAATACTTCATTATCTCACCTGTTAAGCAAAAAACATTCCCTCTTTCTTTCATCCGGATAAGTATCGGTAATACCCACTATCATGATGATGACTTCAACGTTAAGTCAGTTTCCAGTTTTCAACTGCGCATTATCGCATAAGGCTCGTTCACACCTTTTTATTGCTACTGTCAAAAGCCTAGCACAAACTAAGAATTCACTGAAACAAAATACTCACCTTTTCACACTGACGTATTGATAATAATTGGGTAATATCTAACAAACAACCTGGAAACTCGGTAAAACTCTGAAGTTAGTCAATCGAAAGGATTATTTTATGCCTACTCAACAGAATTTTTTTATTAACGAGAACCTGATTAACCCTCAACAAAACCAGATTATTCATCAAGACGCAGTCCAGACTATCGAACCTAAAGTAATGGAAACCCTTTTATTACTGGTTAATCAAGTTGGAAAAGTCATATCTCGTTCTGAAATAACTGAATCAATATGGAAAAAACAGGTGGTTTGTAGTAACTCAATAAATCGTCACATTGTTATTCTCAGAAAAATACTCGATAGAAACTCTGTTCAAAGTTGTATTCAGACAATACCGAAAAGAGGCTACTTACTCAATGCCGAAATTTATCCGGTAGATTCCAGTAAAATGCCACAAGCACCACTTTTAGCTATTGATAAAGAACAGAATGTTGGTATCAAGAATAAAGACTATCCTCTTATTCAGTTAGTCGGAAAACAAACTATCTGGAGTGTATTACTATTTGCAATAATCTTTATGGTTTTTAATTTTTTGCGTAAAACTCAGCTAATCACTCCTGACCACTCAATAGTTGATCTAGCGCTATTCGACTCTAATACGTCAAAAGAAGTCGATTACTCACTCTCTCTTAACAAAACATTTTACCTTGATGGCCTGGATGACTATGTCGAAATTAAAGAAGATTCAAACCTGATGATTGGAACTGGTGATTTTTCCATTTCGGTCTGGATAAAAACTCAAGCAGACGGTCTTATGACCATTGTCGACAAGCGATATAGCAGCCCTTCCGGAAATATCAAAGGTTTTAGTTTATTTCTGCAAAACGGTTATATTGGATTCCAGTTAGCTGATGGCAATGGCTCCTGGATTTGCAATCAGGGCATTAACCAATCCTCGTGT
>CBDUHU010000204.1:0-6506 GCA_965366725.1 uncultured Kangiellaceae bacterium | reverse complement strand
CGTTTATTGTTGAAAGCTGTGAATCAAAGCCCAGTAAGAGTCGGCCAGGAGCACCGTTTATTACTTCAACCCTGCAGCAGGCTGCAAGTACCAGGTTAGGGTATAACGTAAAGAAAACGATGATGCTGGCGCAACGGCTTTATGAAGCGGGTTATATTACCTATATGCGTACAGATTCGACGATGCTAAGCCAGGACGCTTTAACAATGTGTCGAGATTATATCCTCGATAATCACGGCGACAAGTATTTACCTGAATCAGCTAAGTATTATTCCAGTAAAGAAGGGGCGCAAGAGGCACATGAAGCTATTCGCCCGACCAATGCTAGAACACGCGAGAAACACCTTAAAAATGTTGATGATGATGCAATAAAACTTTATGGGCTAATATGGCGACAGTTTATCGCATCGCAAATGACTGATGCTATCTACGATGTTACCAGCCTTATCGTCAGAGCTGGTGATTTTAAACTGGCTGCTAAAGGAAGAGTGGTTAAATTTGATGGTTGGACAGCTGTGCAACCTCCGCGCAAAAGTAAAAACGATGACGATGCAATATTACCAAAAGTCTCAGTTGGTGAAACTTTGGCATTAGAAAATCTGCTGCCTAAACAACATTTTACAAAACCTTCACCCAGGTTTAGTGAGGCGGCTTTAGTCAAAGAGCTTGAAAAACGAGGAATAGGCAGACCTTCAACTTATGCTTCTATTATTTCTACAATTCAGGATCGTGGCTATGTAGTTATAAAAAATAGACGTTTTTATGCGAATAAAATGGGAGAAATTGTTACTGATCGGCTTGGTGAAAGTTTTAACAATCTGATGGATTTTTCTTTTACTGCCAATATGGAAGAAACTCTTGATGTTATTGCGCGCGGAGAAAAAAACTGGAAACAGACTCTGACTGACTTTTATGAAGATTTGACAAAGCGACTGACTAAAGCAGAATTACCTGTTGAAGAAGGCGGAATGGAAAATCAAAAATCTGTCGAAATGGATATGCTCTGTCCGCAATGTAATACTCATAATATGATGATCAGAAACTCTTCGATGGGAACCTTCCTGGGTTGCAGTGGTTTTGCTCTTCCCCCTAAAGAGCGGTGTTCACATACAATGAATCTGATCGCTGGTGATGAAATAGAAGCGGTTGATAAAGATGAAGAGGCTGAAAGTAGAAATTTATTATTGAAAAAACGCTGCCCGGTTTGTGAATCGGCAATGGATAGTTATCTAATTGATGAACAAAGAAAGCTACATGTATGCGGTAATAGCCCTGGTTGTAAGGGTTACCAAATAGAAGAAGGTAGCTTTAAAATAAAAGGTTACGATGGACCAATTATTGATTGTGATAAATGCGGCAGTGAAATGCAGCTAAAAGTTGGTCGCTTCGGCAAGTACTTTGGTTGTACTAGTGATGATTGTAAGAACACCAGAAAATTACTTCGTAGTGGAGAGGCTGCACCACCTAAGGCTGATCCTATTCCAATGCCTGAACTTAAATGCCTAAAAGTGGATGATCATTATATTCTTAGAGATGGTGCTTCTGGTATTTTTCTGGCAGCAAGCCAGTTTCCGCGTAACCGGGAAACAAGAGCACCACTGGTTGAAGAGTTATTAATGGTTAAAGATAAACTTGATCCTAAATTTGAGTATTTAACTAGCGCACCTGTCAGTGATCCCGATGGCAACAAGGCGATGTTTCGATTTAGCCGAAAATTGAAAGAACAATATGTTACTAGTGAAAAGGATGGCAAGGCAACTGGTTGGAGCGCACATTTTATCGATGGTCAATGGAAGGAAACATTGAAAAAAACCGTTAAAAAGAAAGTGACCAAAAAGAAAGCAGTTGCTAAGAAAAAATAAAGAGAGAAACCGAGAGAAGTTTCGGTGTTTCTAATTATCATTAGTTACTGATTAACAGCAAAGGTTGTAGTTAAAAATTATGGCTTTTGCGCTGAAATGTTGAATAGAAGAAATCTTAATGCTCAAAATATTTTATCCTCTTGTTCGTAGCCTTCTATTCAGAATGGATGCGGAAAAATCACATGATCTGACACTAAAATTGTTAAAAAGAATCGAAGCATCATTTCTGAGGCCTTTGTTAGTGCAAAAGACGGTTGAGGATCCCGTCGATGTTTTTGGTATTAGATTTCCAAACCGCGTCGGTCTGGCCGCTGGATTAGATAAGAACGGTATCTGTATAGATGCTTTTGCTGCTCTAGGATTTGGCCATATCGAAGTTGGTACGGTAACACCAAGAGCACAACCTGGAAATCCAAAACCTCGTCTGTTTCGTTTGACTAAGGCTAACGGCCTTATTAATCGTTTCGGCTTTAACAACGAAGGGGTAGATAACCTTATCCAAAACATACAAAACTCAAATTATAAAGGTGTATTGGGAATTAATATTGGTAAAAACTTCGATACACCGGTAGATAAAGCTGTAGATGACTATATGATTTGTCTGGAGAAGGTCTACCCTTATGCTACTTATATCACGGTAAATATATCTTCGCCAAATACTGCCAATCTACGTCAACTTCAGTTTGGTGAAGCTTTGGAAGAATTATTAGAAGCAATAAAGCATAAACAACAGGAATTGACTTTAAAGTTTGATAAGAAAGTACCAGTATTAATCAAAATCGCACCAGATTTATCTGATCAGGAAGTACAAGAGCTAGCAAGTATTTTCGTGAAACACAAAGTTGACGGAATTATTGCCACTAACACGACATTTTCAAGAAGTGGTGTAGAAGGATTAGAAAATGCTAACGAGCAAGGTGGCTTAAGTGGTGGGCCAATATTTTCTGCTAGCACAGCTGTATTAAATGGATTGAATAAGTCTTCTGGTGGCGCTATTCCCATGGTTGGTGTTGGTGGTATTGATAGTGGTGATAGAGCTATTAATAAAATTTCTTCCGGTGCCAGCTTGATCCAGATATATTCAGGTTTTATTTATAAAGGACCGGCCTTAATTACTGAAACTGCTGAAGCAATTAGAAATAGCCATTGAGTTTTGGTTGATACTGGGCTTGCTCTTCGGAGTTAGCTTGAAGTAACTTCAGTATACCTCTCAGCTTATTTGCTTAGCTGTGTTATTTTTTCAAATAATATTGGCAATTTAACTTCCATAGAGTCGAGATGATTTTCAATCTTTTCTATATTTTTGTTGCGGCATGCATCATCCAGATTTGCCGCAATAGTTGAAATTTCATTAATAAATAGATTCGCCGATACTCCCTTTAGATCATGGCATTGCTTCGCAAGTTTTTCGAGCTCCCCGGTCTTATAGAGTGTTTTTGCTGTTATTACAAAGTTAATTTGTTGTTCTTTAAATAGCATTAATAATTCAAGGTAACTGTCTAAATCTCCCATGAGTTCAATACCGCTTTTTAAATCAACCCCATCAATTTGGTTTATGCTTGATGTATTATTCTCTGCCGGTAAAACTGTTGGGTAGGTAAGTTTTGTTTCTTTATCACTACTTATCCATTTGTTCAGGGTATCAAAAAATTCTTTAATTCTAATCGGTTTTGATACATAGTCATTCATCCCGGCGAGGAGACATTTCTCTTTGTCGCCGCCCATAGCATTTGCTGTCATAGCAATAATTGGGAGTTGCTCAAAACTATACTCTTTCCTAATCGCTCTTGCCGCTTCATACCCATCCATAATTGGCATTTGAATATCCATGAGAATACAATCATAAGAGTGATTATTGAGTTTATCGATTGCTTCCTGTCCGTTAGCAGCGACATCTATTTTGATATTAGCCTGAGATAATATTTCCTGGGCAACTTCCTGATTGATCTTATTATCTTCAACTAATAGAATTTTACTCTGATTGAAGTTATTAAGATGTTCGACATCTTCCTGACGTTTGAAACGAAAGAAATTCTTCGATATATGCTCCTTATTTTCATTGGCATAAACTTCCATGAGTACATCGTAAATAGTTGAAGGAGTTACAGGTTTACAAATTGTCATGTCTGGATTAATTTGTGAAATAAGATGTTCGTCGTATTCATTAATACCTGATAATAATATTATTATTTTGATAGAGTTTTTACATTTAAGCTGCTTTATCTTATCTATATTTTTTTGCGCTAATTGAAAATCAATTAGAATGCATTCTCGTTCTGACAGAGTGTTATTCTGAGTGTTGAAGTAAAGTGTAAGTTTATCAAAATCATGGAATGTTCTTGTGTTACAGTGAAATGCTTTAAGTAATTTTTCAATTGCATTGAGACTGCTGGTATTTTCCACCATTAATGAGACATATGTGTTGGAAAATTGTGATGAGTTATCTAATTTATCATGTAAGCTTTCTTTATTCAGATATTCAAAGTCAAGGGTAAAGCTGAATGAACTTCCTTTTCCAGGCTCACTCTCTACCACTATCTCGCCGTTCATTTGCTCGACCAGACGTCTACATATAGCTAGCCCTAACCCGGTTCCACCAAATTTACGAGTAGTTGAACTATCAGCTTGACTAAAAGGAATAAATAAACTGGATATCAGCTCTGCACTGATACCTATTCCTGTATCTTTTACTTTGAAGTAAAGTTGAACGTAATCTTCTGTTAACTGGTTGACAGATATTTGTATCTTAACTTCTCCAGTTTCAGTAAATTTCATCGCATTGTTGGTGAGGTTTATCAATATTTGACTTAGTCTTAGAGGATCACCTTTCAAAGTAGTGGGGATTTCAGAAGATATGTCGTAGACAAACTCCAGACCCTTTTGCTGAATTCTTATACCCAATAAGTTTGAAAGATCGTTGAGTACTTTAGAAATACTGAATGGAATTTGTTCCATTCTTAACTCACCCGCTTCGACTTTGGAAAAGTCTAGAATATCATTAATGATCTCTAATAATGAGTTGGCGGCATTATCTATTTTGTTAACATAGTTTCCTTGTTTGTCTGTCAGATTGGTTTGTTTAGTTAAGTGAAGCATTCCAATAATTGCATTCATTGGAGTACGGATTTCATGACTCATATTAGCCAGGAATGAAGATTTCGCTTCGTTCGCAGCTTGTGCCTGATCTCTTGCTATTAGAAGTTCATCTTGAACTTTACTTAATACTTGATTCTTTTCAACGAGTTGTAGGTTGCTCTTAATTCTCTCTCTATTGTAATAAACTATGATCATCAACAATAAGATAAAAACAACTAAGACGACTGCACTTGTAACTAACCACCACTGTTGTTTCTGAATCTGGTTACCCTGTGCGGCAATATTTTCTTTCTGTTGTTTTAATTTAAATTTTTGCTCTTCTATCGAGAGTTTTTGTTGTTTTAAAATATCAAAATTTTTGTTAATTCGTTCAGAAAGGCTGCTAACCTGTTTTTCTTTTGAAGCGATAGTGTTGAGTTTTTCACCGAGTATAGCTTCGTTTGACCTAAGTATGTCGCTAGCTTGTTTTAGCTCATTCTGAATGGCTAGTAGTTCTCCTTCTTTTTCTCTGATAGACACATTCTTTGTTTCAATTAATCTATTTTTTTCAGCAAGCAACCTGGCCTGATTTCGCATTTGAGAGCGAACACGCTCTGATTCAGTTAAGGCATCTTTATAATGTCGTTGTGAGATTGATAACTGCTTTTTTGATTCTTCAAGAGCATCTTGTTGCTCCTTAAGTTCTTTTTTTAGAACTGATAGTTGACTTGCTGATTCTTTAAATAGCTCTGCCAGGTCCATTTCTGTACCACCCAGAAATAAAACGTCCTGTTTTAACTTGAGATATTCAAATGTAATGTTCGCCTTGTTAACTTCAAATGAGTAACTACCGTTATTTTTACGTTGTAAATTAATCATCGTGTTTTTTTTGTCATTGGTGTCTTCAGTCACTAATAACGTATTGGTACGAGCTGTTTTACTCGCTATTTTTTCTAAAGAATGACGACTGCTGGTTGGAATAAATAAAAGATGGTATTTTTTAAGCCGATTAATTTCCTGGTTTATGCTGACAGTGATTGGTTTATTGTTGATTTTTTTGTGTTCGGCAACTTTTAATAACTGTTTATATAAGGCCAAATCGTTACCGACAATACCAACATCATAGCTACTAAATTTATTTTGCTCCTGCCATTCAACTTGTTCCAGAAGGTGGATGATAAATGCCGACTTAAAAGCTTCTGGTGAAATAGTCTCTGCAGCTTGAGAATTACATAAGGGTATTAATAGCAAGCAAAGCAGGCTAATCTTATTTAATACTAACTTTACAATATAGAAGAAGCTCGATGAAGCATGATGCTTACATCCACGGCAAAGATGATAAAAATAATTATAGTGCATTTGTTTTTATATAAGCTGGCATAGAGGGTTAAATCGTTTTCCAGTTATTGTAGGATTATTGGCTAATGTAGGCACATACCTGGATATGCATTATCATATCGTAATAAATAACCAATTAGTAAATCAATCGCGTCTCTAAAGATATTAGCCTATTTTTCAAAGTTTACAAGTAAATCAGTAGCTTAGAGAGCAATGAATAAAATAGCAATG
>CBDUHU010000203.1:0-6510 GCA_965366725.1 uncultured Kangiellaceae bacterium | reverse complement strand
TTGGATAATTAATCATCGATTGATTGAATTTTAGCCTGTTTCGTTCGATAAATGAGCAAAGTGTGAATATTATGCTTAGAATAAGGCCTTCCTGATTGCGTGTATTTTCGAATTTTCTTATAATTTCGCGCGCTTAAAATGTGGTTGAATAGCAACTTGATGAAGTTGCTTGTGAAAATTAATGTAAACGCCATACTATCTTTCAGTTATTTGATCGTCGAGTTCGATTCAAAATGTCGTTCTATTACTGATGAATTTTGTTGTCTGGGAGGATTTCAGTGGATTATTCGCAAGTTGTATCAAATCTTAATGAAAAAGTGGTTAGCCAGTTAAAAACAGCGGTCGAACTGGGACGATGGGAAGATGGAACAAAATTGACCCCTGAACAAACAGAGTCAGCAATGCAGGCCGTCATGCTTTGGCAGGCACAGCATCAAAAAAATGATCAATCAGAGCCTTTTGTCGTTGGTGCAGATGGCGAGTTATTCACTGGCAAAGGAGAGAGTCACCTGATGGGGTCATCTTCTGTCGTTGATGAGAAAAATATCATCGCAAAGAATAAGGTTTAGTTATGTTATCTACTGTTATTAGAAAAGAACATAAGAATAGTTGGGAAAAGAGAGCTGCGTTAACCCCGTCCGATGCGGCTGAGTTAGTAAATATCGGGTATCCGTTAAGCGTTGAACCAAGTGATATAAGGGTTTTTTCAGATGCTGACTATGCATCATTGGACGTTTCACTAAAAGGATGTCCCCGGCAGGGAGAGTTTGTTGTTGGTATAAAAGAGCCACCGGTTGAGTCAATTCAAGCTAATCAGGTTCATCTGGCTTTTTCCCATACAATAAAAGGGCAGGACTACAATATGCCCTTGTTGCAAAAGTTTATTGATCAAAATGCAACACTGATCGATTATGAACCGATTGTAGATAGTAGCGGTAAAAGGACTATTGCGTTTGGTCGTTTTGCAGGTATTGCCGGAGCAATTGATAGTTTTTTTGTTGCTGGAAAAAAAGCCATGGCGAAAAAGGAATTGAGCTGTTTAACGGAAGTAAAGCAAACTTGGGAATACCAGTCGATTGATAAGGTTAAATCTCATTTTGACTCAATCGATGTGACTCAGGGAACTCCTGTCAGAGTGCTAATTGTCGGTACTGGCAATGTTGGTAAAGGAAGCGAAGAAGTATGTCAGTGGTTAGGTCTTACTAAAATAGATATTGATGAGTTATTATCTGGGAATGTTCCGCCAGGAAGCTGGTATGCTGTAGCGAGTAGTCGACATATTAACCGTCGTACAGATGAGGGAGCGTTTGATATGCAGGACTTTGTTGAGCAGGGGGTTGATGCTTATGAAAGTACTTTTGATAAACTATTAGGAACCTTTGATATCCTGTTGCAAACTCCCTATTGGACAGAACGTTATCCCAAGCACCTAAGCCGGGAGCGTATGTTGAAACACAGTGAATCACTGCCTTTGGTTGTTGGTGATATTAGCTGTGATATTAATGGTTCATTAGAATGTACTACTAAGGCTTCTGATATTGATACGCCAGCTTTTACTTATGATGTAAATACCAACGAGTCCACCGATGGCGTATTAGAGTCCGGAATTACTGTGATGTCGATTGATAATTTACCCTGTGAGCTATCATTTGACGCCTCTCAGCATTTTTCTAATATTCTGAAGGGATATATGCAAAACTTGATGTCAATTGACCTGACAAAACCATTTGAAGATTGCGGCTTGATAGAGGAACTGGCAGGTGCGGTGATTGTTTATAATGGTGAGTTAACTCCTGAATATCGTTATCTTCAAGCTTTTCTTGATGAGTACAATGCCAGCTAATAGACTTTTCAGTGTATAACATTGATTTATGAGGTTTAAGTTGGTAATTGTTGTAATGTATTTTTGAGCATTGGTATCAGACTAAAGCAATTGGTTGGGTGGATAATTGAGTCTGAACTCCAGATATTAGTGACACCAACTTTGCCAAGTCGTTCTATCGACTCATTAACAAAAAATGCATGGGTTACTATGATCGAAATTGACGCCGGATTTTCTCTTTGAATTAACTCAACTGTTTTTTCAAGGGTTTTTCCGGTACTTGCAATATCATCCACAATAATAACATCACGTTGGTTTAGCTTAACTGATTGTAAGGTGACTGATACCCGGGTGTCCCCAAGCCTCTGTTTTACCGCGACTGTCGATTCCCAGTGACATTCTTTTGCTATCGCTGATACCCATTGTTCAGATTCTTGATCAGGCCCCAGTAGTACTGGATTATCAAAACGTTGACTTAAAAACTCACACATTGGTTTAGTCGCTGTCAGAGATATCGCATGATTGGCCGGTATTGCCTGACTTAGTCTGGATATCCTATGTAGGTGTGGATCTACGGTGATGACCGAATCAAAATAATCCGCAAGGAGCTTCCCGATAATTTTCTGGCTGACTGCTTCACCCTGATTAAATGCGATGTCCTGACGCATATAACAGAGATAAGGGGCAACAAGAATAAGCGATTTTACGCCAAGATTTCTGGCGCACTCGGCAGCGAGTATCAGTTCAATTAATTTATCGTTTGGATTATTTAAACTTCTGCATATGATCACTCTTGAAGGAAGTTTGGCTGGCAGAGTAACTTTTGATTCGCCGTCAGGAAAGTGGTGCACTGATATCAGGGCATATTCAACATTAAGTTGTTCCGCCAGGTTTCTTGCTGGCTGCTGATAGTCTTCAAATCCAAGTATTAATTCCATTAATCGACCTATTATTTATATTAAAAATGTTTCATCCTTATCAGGCATTTCTTTTTTAATCTGGTAACCATTATTTTCGGATGCCTGCCGTTTGGCAAATTCGAACTCACTCTGAAAACAGGCCTGAATTATATATAGCGCTTCACCTTGTTGAACTGAATCTCCCATTTTTTTTAGCAAATCAACACCAGCGTATTTATCAATCGGTGCTCCGGCAAGGCTGGCAATTGTTGCCAATTGGAGATTATCAATGTGGTGGATATAACCTGAACTTTCAGCAACAATTTCAAAGGTCATCAGGGTTGGGCTATTTTTATCTGGCTTTTTACCTTGCGCTTGCATAATCGCTTGCATTTTCTCCAGAGCACGTCCTGATTCGAGAATATCTCTGGCAATTGAGTAGCCTTGTCCTCCCCGGATGTCCGGGTCAAAATCAAGAATTCGAGCTGCTAATCGAAGTGATTTTTCGCGTAAATCGGAAGGAGCATCCGGTTGGTTTTTTAGCACCTTCATTACATCCCGCGCCTCTAGTGCTGGACCAATACCATTGCCAATCGGTTGAGAACCATTAGTTAAGACTACTTCAATGTGAATTCCCAGATGGTCACCAACAAATTCGAATAATTTCCTCAATTTTAAAGCGTCTTGAGTATGATGTATTTTAGCAGTTGGTCCTACCGGAATATCGATAAGTAAATGGGTTGAGCCTGCCGCAATTTTTTTTGACAAGATAGACGCAACCAGTTGACCAGAAGAATCCATTGATAAGGGTCGTTCGACAGAAATTAAAATATCGTCAACCGGGGCGAGCTTTGCTGTGCCGCCCCATGACAACATTCCGCGTTGATTTTGTACTACTTTTTGCATCTGTTCGATGGTAATCTCGACATTTGCCAGAACTTCCATGGTATCGGCGGTGCCAGCAGGAGAGGTAATTGCGCGGCTGGATGTTTTTGGGATCAGCATCCCGTGGGCAGCAATAATAGGTACTACAATCATTGTTGTTCGGTTTCCCGGAATGCCTCCAATACAGTGTTTGTCAACAACCAGTGACTCACCCCAGTTTAACTTTTTACCCGATTGAACCATTGCTCTGGTTAAGTGCAATACTTCCTCTCGCTCTAAACCCGCGTGACTGCACGATACTAAAAATGCAGCAATTTCCATTTTAGAGTAACGGTTCTCAAATATATCCCTGGTGATCATTTGAAAGTCTTTTTTACTGAGAGTTTCACCTGCTATTTTTCGGTGAACAGCTCGTAGTGAAGCAGGTGGCTGGGCTGGAGCGATATGAACCGCTACACCTTCATCTTTTCCCACCTGTTGGAATGCCTGCTCACTTAAGCCCAGTTGATCAATATTAATAATGCTGTCGTCATCAACTATATTAAGTACTGCTAACACCGGGTTTCCATTATCTTTGATATATATTTCAATTTTCATCAAAGCCTGGAAACCTTCTGATCGATAAAGTGGACAATCTCGATGAAGGTAAGCGACATTTTCTTTGTAAGTATCAATAGCAACAGATTTAAGTTTGAGCATTATTTTTAATCTAGTCCTTTAACAAGTTACCTGCTAAATGCATTATAGCCCTGATATTATTTAATGAAGTGTAAATATCTCGTATGTCGTTGATATTTTTATTCTATTTAGTAAATAATCACTTTAGATTGGTTGGTTTTATTTTGTAACTGCATAAGAGAAGCATGAGTATTTGTCTTCTTTTGCCCGATACATCGCTCTATCAGCTGCATTAATTAATGACTCCGGAGTAACTCCATGCTCAGGGAATAGTGAGATCCCGATTGAACCACCAATCACCTGGGAGCTACCATTAGCAAGATTCACTGGCTTTGCGAGCGTAGTTTTTATTCTGTCCGCGATAAAATCAGTTTGTGAACGTGTATTGTCGACTTCCATATAAACAATCACAAATTCATCACCACCTAAGCGGGCAATAATGTCGACTTCGCGGGTTTGTTCCTTTAATCGGCGGGCTACTTCTTTTAACACCATATCGCCGGTTTCATGTCCATAAGCATCATTAATACGCTTAAAATCATCCAGATCAATAAATATTACCGCAAAGCGTCGTGTATATCGATGTGCTTCTTTAATTAATGTGGTCAATCGGTTGAATAGGGATCTGCGATTAGAAAGCTCAGTGAGTGAGTCATTGGTCGCCATGGCGTGAAGTCGTTGCTTAGTCTGTTGGTGCATTATTATTTCATCACGCAGCCGTTCATTAAGAACCAGAGCATTGATTGAGGTTTTTGAGACTCGCCAGGCTTTAGTTAAAACAAAAACTTGCCAGACAATAATGCTGACAAATAAAATTGTATGTTGATGATCTAGCTTACTACCAAAATATATTGTTAATGGGAAAAGAGTAAGGAAATTAACTGCCAGGTAGTACAAAGGCATTACTGAGTAGCCTGTACTTGCCACTGAAACCATTGCGGATAAGATAATAAAAATCAGCATTTCATGGTAAATACTGGTGTTAATTGTAAATAAGAACGGTGAGATACCGTACATAAATGCGATTAAACCACCAGAAATAAAACGCACAGCAACCCATTTTCTGGCGTTAGTCATTGATAAGTATGATTTTGCAAAGGAATGTTCTATAACAGCAACATTAACAGATAATGCAATAATCAAACAAAACCAAATAACTATATTGGCTTTTGGGGCGTTGGCATTGTTTAATATTTGTGCAATGAGTACGGCGCCGATAATTGCACCAACTATGTTGCCGACTGAATGACCAAAAAACTGTTTGACGCGTTCAAGATAAACCCGCTCTTCAATGGATAGTTGATCACATTTAATTGGTTTCAAACGACTACCTGATCTCATACAAATAAGTGTACACCATGAACCTGATAATATCACCTTGAGATGTTATGCTTATTCGCTATATTCGTTTAAATAGTGAAAACGTAAAGATCAAATAGTCTGGCATCTCAAATGAGATTATAATCAGTTGGGCTTAGACCAAATAAAAGGTGAAATTAAGTTGGCAAATCAATCAATTAGTGAAGAAAAGGGTTTTTTGTTCGGTAAAAAGAATAAGGTTTCAGTTTGGGCATCACAAATGCCGTATGAACAGATCCCTGATGAGTATTTTGATGAGAAATTTAGCAAGAAAGATACTCGAGCGACCAACCAATGGTCAAACAATTTTAAGTTACGTTACTTTAAACCTGACATGATGGAAACCAACGGTAGTCACACAGACTTAATTAGTATCGAAAAGGCTGCCGGAGAATGTTCATTTTCATCATCAGTTATTAGTGTTCTGATGAGTAAGGCAAGGAAAAAGAAGCTTGAGAATGTTAGTTGGATAGTCTTGTTATTTGAACTTGAGTATAGTGTGAAATTAACTGGTGTAGAAAGTGATGACTATCTCAATTTTCTAGGTGCATTTGATTATGATGATGACGCGGATAGTTTATACGAAGTTGATGATACTGAATAAAATTTAGCGTATTCATAATGACAGAAATTACTTCGCTAACTTATATTTCAGGATATCCCGTTGAGTTAAGGAAACAGGTAGAATCACTGCTGGTGCAAGGTAAGCTCGAGCTATATTTAGCGCAAAAATACCCTGATAAGCATGCAGTAAACAATGATAAAAAACTAAGGGAGTATGTATTAAGAATAAAAAATCAATATCTTAAGAAATCTGCTCCGGTAAAACAGATAATATTTAGTCAAAAGCTAAATGTGATCGAGAAT
>CBDUHU010000202.1:0-6528 GCA_965366725.1 uncultured Kangiellaceae bacterium | reverse complement strand
CTAACTATTTACGTCAAGCCAAGCGACGGCAAAATCGTACCAGTTCTAATCAAGAATTGAACTACATGTGCAATGATAAAGTTGTCGGAAAGTTGTCACTAGCTAACCTGATGGATACGACACTCACCTGTGTTGAACGATGGATAAGAGATGGAATGCCGGTTGAGCAAAGGGGCGATCAAATGCATGATTGGGTATTCGATTTAACTGAAGTAAAAAACTGGCAACTAAATCAAGATGATTAAAAATAGCCTGAATTTTGGGTAAGACTCCAGTTTCTGGTTCCAGCCATAAATAAGGGGTTTTATAACTGTATTGGTGTCGAGCTAAAATTTAGAGCCTGTAAATAGAATTGTGTAGCAACCGATTATTTATTTTTTATAATTGGTGATTCTATTCACCTGGAGAGTCCAGGCCAACACCTACTACTTCGCTACTGGCCTGCTCACCCTGAACTATAATGATTTCGACTCTTCGATTAGTTGCTCTGCCTTCTCTGGTGGCGTTATCTGCGATTGGTTTTGTGTCTGCGTAGCCCGTGATTACGAATCGGTTTCTATCAAGTTGACCACTTTTCAGGAGTTCTCTCGTTACTGAACCTGCCCGTCCTCCGGATAATTCCCAATTAGAGCGAAAGTACTCGTTATCAATTGGTAAATTGTCGGTGTGCCCAGCCACTCGAATTTCACCAGCCGTCCCGTTTAAAATCTCTTCAATTTTATTAATAACCGGAATGAACTCTTGCTCAATACTGTCTGATGCTGAGGCAAAAGAACCTTTTTCCCTTATTCTAATAACCACATAAGCGCCTTTAGCCAACAGTTCGACCTGTCCTTCTATGATTTCCCGATGAAGATCTCCTGCAATTGTCTGTGCAAGGGCTTCTGCCTGCGCTTGTGCCGCGGCTAAACGAGCTTCTGCTTCTTCTTTAGACTCAGTTAAACCTTGAGTAACCTGGGGACCCTCACCTTTATCGGATTCTTCTCCTTCACCTTCATCTGGATCATCTTCATCTGGTTCGTCAAATTCGAGAGTTTCTTTTGTTATATCAACAGTTTGTTGCATGATCGCTTCAATAATAGTTGGTCGTGGTTTGCCTGGAGAGAACTCTTGAGCAATAATGCTGGTGCCCTTCGGAATGTCTTTGACTTTAACTTTGTTTTGTACGCCGAAAGCATGACTCATAGAGCCTGCCAGTTGCTTAAACTTGAGTACATCCATTTCTGAGAAAGATAATAATAAGACAAAAAAGCACATCAATAGGGCCATCAAGTCAGCAAAGGTTCCCATCCATGCGGGAAGTCCTTCGGGGGGGCAATTACATTCTTCTTCATTACTCATTAGCGAGTTTTCCCGGGAGGTTAATCTTCAGCCGAAGGTCTTTTCCCTTCAGCCAGATAACCGTGTAAAACCTGCTCAATAACACGCGGATTTTGTCCCGCCTGAATGCCAAGTAAACCATCAATAATTAGTTGTTTGGAGACTTTTTCTTCGTCATCGCGAAGGTTTAGTTTGTCCGCTATTGGAATACCAACCATATTAGCCATCATCGCGCCATAGAGTGTCGTTAACAGAGCTACAGCCATAGCTGGGCCTATTGATTTTGGATCATCCATATTTGACAGCATGGCAACCAGGCCGACTAAAGTACCAATCATTCCCATTGCCGGAGCAACATCAGCCATTGCCTTAAAAACCGCTGCTCCGCCACTATGTCTTGCCGATGCCATTTTGACATCTTTTTCAAGAATCGCGCGGACAACATCTCCGTCATGACCATCCACTAACAGACCAATCCCCTTTTTGATAAAAGGATCATTTATTTCTGCACCTTCCAGCGCCAGAAGACCGCTTTTGCGCGCCATATCAGCCAATTCGACAATTTTCTCAATTAATTCATCACAATTAGGGGATTTAAAAGTCAGTACTTTCATCCCTGAACCGGCAGCGGTTAAAAAGTCACCCAGTGGAAACTTCATTAGAACAACAAAGTGAGAACCAACCACAACAATTAAAATTGATGGAACATCAATAAATGTCAGAATGCTCCCACCCAGGATCATGGCCATTAAAACCATTGCGATGGCGCCAATCAGGCCTACGAGAGTTGCGATATCCAAATTCAAAAGCTCCTTTGCTTTCAAAAGGTTGAGATTCATATCGCTTAGGCAATACTAGCTCACACCGGTAATCAAATGTACTTACTCAAAGGTTAGCTGAGATTTTGGAAGTTTCCAGTTAGAGCGACAATTTATGCTTTTAAATGGGAAATTATTTCCTTCCGTTGCGAAATGCGCGACAATAGCGGCCGTTTAGAGCAACTGAGTCATTCTAATGAGTCCCAAAAAGCTGACATTTGAAGATCAACTTAAAGCACTGGAAGTCATTGTTGAGAACCTGGAGAAGGGAGAACTGCCTTTGGAAGAATCACTGGCGCAGTTTGAATCGGGGGTGAAGTTGACTCGCGAGTGCCAACAGATGTTAGATAAAGCTCAACAGAAAGTTTCGATACTGACGCAACAGGATGGAACTTTACAGGATTTTTCAAACTAGCCTTTGAATTTCAATCATTTTTATAAGATTAATTATGCCGCATCGTCCATTCTTAACATTAGTGCAGAAAAAAATATACGATTTGCTTGATGATTTCCTGCCCGAGGAGTCAACGGAACCGTCGCGTTTGCACAGTGCAATGCGATATTCGGTGCTTAATCCCGGCAAACGCCTGCGCCCTGCGCTGGTCTATGCTACGGGAGAGATGTTATCGGCTGACCAAAGGAGTCTTGATATTGGGGCAATGGCGGTAGAGCTTATTCATGCCTATTCATTAATTCATGATGATTTGCCAAGCATGGATGATGATGATTTACGCCGTGGAGTGGCTACTTGTCATAAAGCCTTTGATGAGGCGACCGCAGTGTTGGCGGGAGATGCATTACAAACTTTGGCATTTGAGTTGCTCGCAAGTACTCCGGCAGCTAATTTGAGCGCTGAAACTCGTTTACAAATGCTTAAAGAGTTGAGCCATGCAAGTGGCTCTCTTGGCATGGGCGGCGGACAGGCAATTGATTTATTAATGACCAATCAATTGACCGATATTAACACATTAGAGTCGATGCATAAGATGAAGACAGGCGCACTCATTGATGTTTCGGTTTTAATGGGCTATTTAAGTAGTCCAGTGCGTGATAACAGTGTTCTCAAGTCGTTACAGGTGTATAGTCAGTCACTGGGGTTGGCATTTCAGATACATGATGACATTCTGGATATTGAGGCTGACACTGATACGCTTGGAAAGCCGCAAGGCTCTGATGTTGAAAAGAATAAATCAACGTTTCCGGCGTTGCTAGGTATGGATGGCGCCAAATTACGCGCCAGAGAATTGGTCGAAAGTGCATTAGCAGCGTTACATCAACTGCCATATAAAAGTGATAATCTTGCTGCATTTGCCAAATATATCATTCAGAGAAATTATTAATTCTATTGGTGTGCTAGTGTTTTTAGACAATAAAAGAGGTTGTGAATAAGTTAAGCCATGTTGTGTAGCCCTGAAAAGTACCCTTATTTGTCGAATATCAATATTCCTGCTGATTTACGCGAGTTGGCAAAGCCAGCTTTAGAGCAAGTTGCTAATGAGTTGAGAGAATTTCTGATCGACTCAACTAGTCAGTGTGGAGGCCATTTTGCTGCTGGTCTTGGTACTGTTGAACTTACAGTGGCACTGCATTATTTATTTAACACCCCAGAAGATAAAATTGTCTGGGATGTCGGACATCAGGCATATCCGCACAAAGTACTAACAGGGCGCAAAGAATCACTAATATCAATACGTCAGACTGATGGAGTACATCCATTTCCCAGTCGCTTTGAAAGTGAATATGATGCTTTTGGTGTTGGTCATTCAAGCACTTCTATTAGCGCTGCTTTAGGAATGGCGGTTGCGGCCAAGGCTCGCGGAGACGAAAGACGTTTTGTGGCTGTTATCGGAGATGGAGCGTTAACCGCAGGAATGGCATTTGAAGCACTGAATCATGCTGCTGATCTGGATGCTAATTTAACTGTTATCCTCAATGACAATGATATGTCAATTTCTGAAAATGTCGGAGGGTTAAATAATTACCTGGCTAAAGTTCTATCTGGAAAGTTCTATACCAGCGTACGTGAAGGCGGGAAGAAAGTTCTACAGAACTTACCCACAATTTCAGAGTGGGCGCATCGGGTAGAAGAGCATATGAAAGGAATGGTACTGCCTGGAACGTTATTTGAAGAGTTGGGATTTAACTACATAGGGCCAATTGACGGCCATAACTTACCGACACTATTAACAACAATTTCAAACATTAAGGCATTGAAAGGACCGCAATTTTTACATGTGGTAACGCGAAAAGGGAAGGGGTTTGAACCCGCTGAAAAAGATCCTATTGCCTACCATGCAGTCCCTGTATTTAACCCAAGGGATGATGAATTACCCAAGGCAAAGAAAAAACTGACCTACTCTAATATTTTTGGTCAGTGGTTGTGTGATATGGCGGCAACTGATAAACATTTGATGGGGATAACGCCGGCAATGCGCGAAGGCTCAGATCTAATTGCTTTTTCCCAGCAATATCCTGAGCGATATTTTGATGTTGGTATTGCTGAACAACATGCGGTGACACTTGCCGCTGGCATGGCATGTGAAGGGGCTAAACCTGTTTGTGCTATTTATGGTTCATTTTTACAGCGTGGCTATGATCAACTAATTCATGATGTGGCTTTACAGAAACTCGATGTATTATTAGCTATCGATCGGGGGGGACTGGTTGGTGGTGATGGAGCAACCCACCATGGCGCTTTTGATTTGAGCTATCTGCGGTGCATACCAGAATTGATTATTATGACACCAAGTGACGAAAGAGAGTGCCGTCTGATGTTGTCTACTGGTTATCTACATCAAGGCGCGGCAGCCGTTAGATATCCCCGTGGGGTTGGCAGTGGGATAGACGCTGGAAATAATCTGGATACAATCGAAATAGGCAAAGCTATTGTTAGACGGGAAGGCGAAGACGTAGCCCTACTGGTATTTGGTAGTTTGTTAGCAACAGCTTTAGAAGTTGCCGATGAGCTTAATGCGACAGTTGTTGATATGCGATTTGTAAAGCCTGTTGATGGCGACATGATTTCAATGATGGCGAGCCGGCATAATAAACTTGTGACTATCGAGGAAAATGCGATAGCTGGTGGTGCAGGTAGTGCGATTAATGAATATCTTAACAGACAAAATATTCAGACGAGAGTGCTGAATCTGGGGATTCCCGATCGTTTTATCGAACATGGAGAGCCCAGTGACTTACTCGAACGTTGTGGTCTGGATAAAGCGGGAATATTGCACTCAATTAATCAATAGATTGAAAGAATAACTGATCAAAGGCGCATATAATGCGCCTTTATTTTATGTCATATCATACAGTGGGAAAACGTTTGCAAGCGTGACAGGACGACAAATTATTGATAGTCAGTGCAAGCTGCTATAAAGTGCCTGTTAAACTAACAAGAACAGATAAGAAATTAGAGAGTATTATGGATTTAAATTTACAAAATAAGAATGCGCTAGTGTGCGGAAGTTCTCAGGGTATGGGAAAAGCGATCGCGATACAGTTAGCTGAAATGGGGGCCAACGTTACATTATTTGCACGTAATTTAGAAAAGTTAAATGAAGTGAAATCTGAACTGGCCAACAACGGTTCGCAGGAGCACTTCGCTATCTGTGCAGATTTCTCCAATACCGAAGCGGTTGCAAGAGCATTGGATGCTCAGCTTAGCATCGTACCTGAATATCAAATATTGATTAATAATACTGGCGGGCCTGCACCGGGACCGGCTAATAGCGCTGACAGTGAACAATTTCTGGCCGCATTTAACCAGCATTTAATTAATAATCATCAACTTGCACAAAAGCTTATCCCTGGAATGAAAAAAGCCGCGTACGGACGGATCATCAATGTTATTTCAACCAGTGTGAAACAACCTTTATTGAATCTTGGAGTGTCTAATACTGTCCGCGGTGCTGTTGCAAGCTGGGCCAAAACTATGGCCAATGAACTGGGAGAGTTTGGAATTTCTGTGAACAATGTTCTACCCGGCGCTACTAATACAGTCCGACTGGAAGCGATTATCAAAAACAAGGCAGCAAAAAAAGGAGTAAGTATTGAGGAAATGGCGCAAGAAGAAAAGTCAATTATTCCAATGAAGCGATTTGGTGAAGCTGAGGAGTTTGCTAACGCAGTGGCCTTTTTAGCTTCGCCAGCAGCAGGCTATATTACCGGAGTTAGCCTACCGGTTGATGGTGGTCGGACTAGCTGCTTGTAAAGTTGAATTTAAGGAAGGGTTGATGAAAAAGATAAAAAACTATATCAACGGTGAGCTTATTGAACCTATTGGTGGAGAGTATTTAGATAATTGTGAACCAGCAACAGGCACTATTTATTCTTTACTTCCTCAGTCCACTTCAGAAGATTTGGAATTGGCGGTAGCTGCAGCTGAAAATGC
>CBDUHU010000201.1:0-6541 GCA_965366725.1 uncultured Kangiellaceae bacterium | reverse complement strand
CCAACCACCTTTAGTTCTTTTTTTATATTAGCCAGGCTAGCTGATACTTTCATCTGTGTAACGCCTTCTCTCTGGCTTGAATAGGCGTTACCTGCTAGTAAAAATTCTCCTCCGGTTTTAGCGAACCCGGCATCAAGTAGTACTCCCTGATTGAGGTAACTGGTAATTTTCGGCCACTGTTCCGTTTCATTAAGAATTTCGTGTTGCTCGCCCAGTTTAAAAAAGCAGATTGCGCCAACAGAAAACAAATGTGATTGAAAACCGTAGGTTTTACTGATCAAACTTAATGTTTTAGGTTTTATTATCTGTGTCATTACACACTCTTATCAAATAGTCCGACTATCACTTTTAGAGTATCACTATCAGAGTTACCATCTTAGTTTCCACATTCTTTTGTGCCAGGTTGATTCTCGGATCAACATTTATATAGGGTGAACCACTAGATAGACTGATTTCCATACCACCATGAATATTCATTGCCAACGATGAAGCACCGTTTAAATTCATACTCATACTCGATCCCAGGTTTAACGAAGTCGAGGTACTGGCAGCAAGGTTGATTGAGTCACTATTAGACGCAGCAATATTAATAGAAGTACTATCGCTGGCAGCTAATCGAATCGATGTTTCCGCTGTAGCCCCTAGAAACAGACTGGTACTATTGGTAGCCGCCAGATTAGTTGATGTGGTGTTTTTTGCACCAATAAAAGTCTCAGTTGTATTACTGACTCCCAACGTTGTATTAGTTGTATTACTGGCGCTAATATTAGTGGTTATTGAATTAGAGGTGCCGATATTAGTTGCGATACTATTGCTATTGGACAGGCTTGTACTGATGTCATTGGTATCCGCAATTCTTGTACTGATGTTATTTTTGGCACCGATAAAAGTCTCAAGATTATTGCTAATACCAATGGTTGTATTAACGTTATTACTCGCACTAACATTAGTACTGATGTTGTTACTTGCTCCCACATTGGTCGAAAGATTGTTACTCGCGCTAATATTGGTAGAGAGACTATTATTTATTCCTATGTTGGTCGAGATACTGGTGTTGGCACTGATTGTGGTAGAGATATCTTCTTTGGTTCCAACAAAAGTATTAATACTGCTGGTATTCCCTATCTGTGTGTGAATTGAGTCGGTACTACCTATCTGTGTATTAATTGAGTCAGTATTACCAATAGTCAAAGAATTATTTTTACTATTACCAAACACTTGACTTGAATTTTCACTATTTCCTGTATGAAGCGAAGTGTTATAACTATTTCCAGTATTATCAGACTTACTAACCATCTTACCGACGGTTTTTGAATTTGAGTACACCGTAGCTGACTTGTCATCATAACCTGGAGGGGAAGTTCCGGTGCCACTTAAGTTAATTGTTTTACCTTTAATATGACTTTCGTTATAGGTATCACCGTTTGAAAGGCTGTCTGCAATATCAATAATCGATTGTTCAGGGACCTTACCATTAATAAAATTGGGGTTTGAGAAATCAACAGCGCCGTTATATTCGCCGATAACTGAACGACTAACACTTTTTCCCACTCTTGAATAATTTTGACTGGTTCCAGTATCACTTACACCATAACTAATTAATGCGTGACTTTCGTTAAAGTTGCTTCCTTGCGAAACACTGGCACTTAAAACCCCGCTATCTTCCTGATCACTACTTGAAAATCCAAAAGAGCCACCACGGGAAAAACTGCTATCTTTGTATTGATGTCCGAGCATATCAGGTTGATCAAAACTGCTTTCAACAATTTTTTTAGCCTGTTCAAGATCTGTTGGTGAATAATGACCAAAACGAATACTGATACTATCACCATAACTGGTGGAGTAATTACTTCCCCAGCTGGTATTCGCAGTCCATGACTCATTTCTCCGATCTGGTGGCTGGATTGTTTTGGAACCATGGGAAGCAATAACATTAATTTCCGGAAGCTCGCTTTCATTTTGTGCTCGGGATATTTGCACCATTGCACCAACTTCCGGGGCAGTTTGCATTGATTGAGATAATCTGACCCAACAAACATCCTGTGAATTTTTTGCTGTTGCCAAACGTACCAGACAGCCTTTCTCTCGCTCAACATCGCTTTCAAACTGATTTTTACCTAGCTCAGGTTGGAAATTATTTTTTTCCCGGTAACGCCAACCTCTTGGCACAGCAGATTCCAACACTTCAGCCAACACACTGCCCTGCTGAGTGCTCTCCATACTAAATGGCGTAATAAATGTTCCACCAAAATCATTTGGATCTGTGCTGATTTCTGTCGCTTCAATTGAACCGGTATAACTTTCTGTATCACTGATCTTATGTTGTATCTTGGTAACAACGTAAATTCTATCACTAAATTGTGGACGCATCTGACTCGGTGAATTTTCATCAAATGGTGCTTCCTGTTGTAACTTAAAAGTATATCCGGGGCTTAATAACGGAGAGGTTGAAGTGCCAGATAATGTCCCCTGTTCCGTATCTAATTGTTGACATAATTTTTTTAGCTGGCCTTCAGTCTCATCAAGATTGGTACCATAGGAATAACTACGATGACGCTGATACTCAATACTACCAGGCTGACTACTATGTTGTTGATCATAACTGGTAAAACCGGCTACAGCATTATCTTCCCATTGAGCTTCTGAGCGGGTTAATACAGTGCGTACCCGCTGCTGTACCATTTTGACCTGATAACGAAGATCGCATAACAGATCATCTTGTTGACGGCCCATTTTCTGAACCGATGTATAACTGTAACGTAATACTAGTGGAAGTTGACTGGCGCCAGGTATATCAACTTCCTGAGGAGCCGTTTTACGATTAGAAAAAACCAGAGTAACTGTCGATTGATAATGAATAAAATAAAAATGGATGGATGCTTTGGCAATAACTCTTTGCAGGAAAGAGTAATCTGACTCTCCTGCTTGCAACCAATCCTGAATCCGGGTAATGGTTGCACCATCAAGGCGAAAATCCAGTACCAGTTTATTATTAGCAGTTTCAGGAAGCAGGATTTCAGTGATTAAATCCTGAATACTCTTATTTCTGAATATGTGGTAACGATTCCGCAGCGTCAAGGTGAAAATTGGTGCCTGAAGTGTTATGTGATAAACCCCGGGGGCTCCCATGGAAACCGACGTAATGATCCCCCTGAAATACCTTGAAGGTGTCAGATCTTCCCACTGTGGTGGCGCGTCAAGCGGCTGATGGGTAAAGCGTTCAATAGTTGTCGCACAATTAATCCTGAGTTGCGCCCATAAACCGATTAGATCAGGACCGATCAGCTGAGCCAATGTATCCAGCTTTGCCTGGTTAAGTTGAGTCATATCATCGGCTCTTAATTCAACATTAAATTGATAAAGTTGTGAGACGTTTTCCTCACCCTGTACGGATGTTACTCGCAAAAAATCGTCGTTCAACTTGCCAGCATCGCCACTTGCCTCAATTTTCAAGGCAATTGGGCGAGTCTGCCGTCTGACCGCATCAATAATCTGGGAGCTTAATTCTTGCATATGACTGTCGAGATCCCGTATTTTATTCAATCAACAGAAGCCAGGCCTGTTACCAGGAGTTTCATTTGGCCGCTCAAACTTTGCTATAAAGCAATCGTTGTTTTCATAAGGTGTAGAATACACAGCATTTTTAATGCCAGAATTTGAATAATTGCACCTCCTTGTTTTTAGCCGCATTGGAGCGGCTTTTAGCAATAATAACAATTAAACAGGGTTGCAAATGACCCGACTTTCAGGGTCTTTTATGACACAATCTATTTACTGCGAATGAAGCTACAGTATCAGATGAGTAACAATAGCCATCATCCATAATAAACATGGCCAATAGGCTAACTTAGGGATCAGATTATCCTGATATTTTATCATATTGCTGCTATTCAATTTACCCAGAGTAAATAAATAGGCATTTAATGCCGTCATTAATATCACAAAATACATAATCAAATAAAAATATTCGATATAAACCAGACCTGAACCAGAAAACTTCTGCCGAACTTGTATATGCGCTAGTAAGACAACAAAGAAAAGTGCCGATGCGGTGGCTATTGTTCCATTAGTATTAAAGCCAAATCTTGTTGCCAGTTTATCCGAGCTGGTAACAATCATCATTTGGGCAAAAAGTAATATTGCTACCACCAATAATGGAACCAGATTAATAATAAAAGCATTAATAAACTTTCTTTTCATACCAATATTAATAAAAAATTCTTTATATTTTTGTTCTTTTGATGCTAAGAAAAACCCAAAGTCGGTATCGTAAGTGATATTGTTATAACTAAAAAAGGTCTCATCTATCTCCCATTCACCTTGAACAATATCAATATCCAGACCAAATAATTTTTTATTACTATCGACATAGGCATTAAAATCAGGTGTAAAAATCAACTCTGTGTCGAGGTCGAAATCCTTCGGCCATAATCTTATCCATACAGTCAACAAATCCAGCGGATAACGCGAATAATCAAAAGACTGACGTAGCGTAACGTCAAAATAGTAACCCTCCATTTCATATTTTTTTCCATTTTCCAGACCAGATTTCTGATAAATCCTTTTTAAAGTTGTATTATTTGAATTAACTTCTTCAGGAAAAATAAATCCTTTCTCAATGTTATCAGGAAAATCTTCCGAATATTTTTGCCAGATATATCCAGTGATATTGACATCACTTGCATTAACAAATGCTAAAGATTGAATAAAAAATCCGGTTGGAACCTGATGCGGTTGTCTGCCATCTTCAAATTCAATTGTGTCTTTCGATTGAAAAAACTGTTCGAGAGCTTGTGAGCTTCCAACACGATTAACTTCACTGCCATAACTACGTTGATTCTGAAACCACTTATCAGTTATCACTACAACAGCCAGAATTGATAACAATAACGATAAAGTCCATAATAATCTGTTATTAGAATAAACTTCTCTTAATCCCATGTAACTATTCCTAAATACCTGATAACCTGACAATTTATGCCAGTAGTGAAATTTTACCTATTAAACATCATCACTATTTTCGTGGCAAGCCCGAGTTAACTGAATACTCGATTCTTCTTCATCTGATGACTTGAGCAACTGTTCAAAAATAACCCAGGGTTCACTTATCCAATTGGTGGTTTTTTAAAAATGGGCTGATGTGTATGACTATGATCACGTCGTGGTGCGCGACCACCGTTATCAGGTAATTCAACTTCGTTTTGATAAGCTGGATTAGCTCTGCTATTAGGAAATCTGGCCATTGTCGTATCCACTCCCTTAACCGAAGGTCTACCGACTCCTCTGTCCTGATACGCCTGGGCAAATTTTTGAGTAGAAGAGCCACGCTCTAAAAAATCACTTCGATCAGTCGGTGGAAGTTTGCCCTGTTGCTCCAAATCCTGAAGTGTCGGGATCCATGAAGGATTCATTGGATTGGCTGCACCATGACAGGCATCTAATCGCTTGGCGACATTATCTAACGGTAAACCGGAAGATATCTGAGAATCGACAATATCACCAAACTGGTGTAGTTCGGAAGGCTTGTTGCGAGCGATATTTTCTGCCACAAAATCCAGGTTTCGATTACCATGACCTAAGGTCAGGATCTTAGAGGAAGATCCTTTCATACTTTTCTGAACAGCCCCCCAGTCCTCATGACCGGGCCAACTAACATGGGTCTGTCTTGCTGCTTCAAGACGATCAAGGTGCAAATCATGGTCAAGTGAATATCCATTAACTCTTTCTCGCAAGTCAGCAATATGCTCAAGCTGTTCCTGCCGGTCTTGATCCATTGACACATGCTCACTTGATGGAGCACGTTTACGATTTTCATCATGCAGACGTAAACTTTCTTCCGAACTATTTAAAAAACTAGTATAGGTATCCCTGTCTCGAGTTGTGCTAGCAATAACCCGCTGATAATGTGATATGGTATCTTCACGGTGTTGTTGCATTCTCATTCCCACTTCAGGATTTGGTGTTAATAATGGTCCAACCCCCTGTTTGGTCAAAGGAGATTCTTTCTCTTTGGACAAAGCAACCACATTACGCGCAACAGCCTGAGTAAACATATCTCTTGAGCCACCTTGCGCCCAGAAGAAAGGCCTTTTAGAAACTCCACTTTTCTCTCTCAATTCAGCCATGGCGGTAAGATGGCCTTGCTTCTGTCGGTGTTCGAGAGTATCAGTTTGTTCGGCTTTTCTTTGCGCATGACTACGGGTACGACGTGCCTCAACGTCTGACCAGGGTTCACTGGTTAACATTAGTGGTTTATCATTTTCCATCAAATAGCTCTCTTCTGGTAAAGCAGTTTAAATTAGTCTTAAGCATAATTATTGACATTTAGTTTTAATCAAAATTGTTAATTCATACCGAAACCTTTCAGAACATTTAAAATTGACTGGTTTCTGGTAGTAACCCCAGTCACATCACTCAGCCCATGGGATTTTGGTAAGTCGATTTGATTAGCCAACGGCTTATTGCTACTCTCGCCCTTACCCGCTCTAGCTTTCTTACTGGCACCTTTCCCTTTATATGCATAGGAACCAAAGGGATCAAT
>CBDUHU010000200.1:0-6544 GCA_965366725.1 uncultured Kangiellaceae bacterium | reverse complement strand
TCAAATCGCTTTATTAGATTCATTTTTGATTACCATCGCGATATTTTTCTGGATTAGAAGTCTGATCCGCTTTGCGCGATTTGCCTTAAAACATCTTTCCAGAGACGATGCGAAAGTCAAAATGGTACAAAAACACACCTTACCATTGTTTGAAAACCTTGCTGTTATTGTCTTTTACGGTGCTGGGATCTACTTTATTTTTGTTGCCTGGGATATTGATGTTTCAGCATGGGTTGCGTCAGCCGGTATTCTTGGTCTGGCGCTAAGCTTTGCTGCCAAAGATACCTTAGCAAATTTGTTTGCCGGTGTTTTTATTCTTGCAGATACACCATACAAAATAGGCGACTTTATTGTTCTTGATAGTGGCGAGAGGGGAATGGTTACCCATATCGGGATCCGAAGTACACGTATCCTCACTCGTTCTGATGTGGAAATCACTATTCCTAACGCAATTATGGGGAATACCAAAGTAACCAATGAAACCGCTGGTCCCTATAGCAAATATCGTTTACGGATTCAAATTGGTGTGGCTTATGGCAGCGACATTCAGCAGGTTAGAAAAGCATTGCTGAGTGCTGCAAAAAGTATCCAACAGGTAGAATCAGAACCAGCGCCAAGAGTACGCTTTAGAACTTTTGGAGACTTTAGTCTTAATTTTGAGTTACTTTGCTGGGTTGCAGAGCCTGTGTTACGAGGGTCTGTTAGTGATCGGTTGAATGAAGCTATTTATAATATCTTCAATGAGCAAGAGATTAGCATTCCATTTCCCCAGTATGATCTGCATTTTGACAAGATACCTCCTGTAACAAAATAATTTCTCGTATCGAGATAATCTAAGCTTTTCTGCTTTCGTTTTCTGTTGATTGCCTGTATTTTAACTCGTCGGAATACCACTATTTGAAATATGTTATCTTGCGAAGTGGAGCTTTCAGGGCTAGCAAGATCGTTTTCATGCTGTTATTGGAATCCAATAATGACTGAACACCCGGGGGTTTCCTGGGTATTCAGAAAATCAAATAAAATCAATAATAGGGATGTAACTATATGAATAATAGAACTCTATATAAGCGTTCTACCCTTTCTTTGGTGATTGCTAGTGTATGTAGTTGTGCTGTTACGCCTGTTTGGGCTGCCGCAGAAGACGGCGCAGAGCAAGATCACAAAGTTGTTGTCACTGGCTCAAGAATTCGTCAGGTACAAACCGAGGGTGTCGCTCCTGTTTTAACGTTGACACGTGAAGATATTGCCAAAACTGGTCTGACTTCCATCGCAGATATTTTACAGAAATTACCTGCTGCTGGTTCCGCACTTAACTCAAGATTTAACTCCAGTGGTAACTTTGGTATGCCATCTGATGGTGGTGGTGTTGGTGCTGGTTCCGCGGAAATAGATCTTCGTAATCTTGGTTCGAAAAGAACGCTGGTATTAGTTGATGGTAAGCGATGGGTGAATAACTCTTCTGCATCTGGACTTGGAAGAGCCGTTGATCTGAATACTATCCCTGTTTCTGTGATAGAAAGAATCGAAATTTTAGAAGATGGTGCATCTTCAATATATGGTTCTGATGCAATCTCTGGCGTTGTAAATATTATCACTCGTAAAGATTTCACTGGTATGGAAGTTGCTCTATATGGTGGTCAATATGACGAAGGTGATGGTGAAACTAGCTCTGTTGAAATGTCGTTTGGATCAAGTAGTGAGAAACACAACTTCTTCCTTAGCATTAGTCATAGAAACCAGGAAGAGGTTAAAGCATCTGATCGCTCACTTGCAACTACACCAAAACCCGGTGGACTAGGGCGTCATGGTAGTTCGGCCACGCCTGGTGGACGTTATCTGTTTACCTTACCTGGTGATCAAACTGCGACCACTGGTGATGTCTGTAGTTTTGATGGTGATGTAACTTTCTGTAATATTACTCCTGATGGAAGCGCTGGTTCCGGCTATGGTGATTTCCACAATTGGAGCAATGCTGATCGATTCAATTACGCAGCATTTAATCTTTATGTTACCCCTACTGAAACAACTAATATTTTTGCTCAGGGCGACTATCAATTATCTTCTAATGTCAGCTTTAACTATCGTGCAATGTACAATAAGCGTGAGTCAAAGAACCAGGCTGCTCCTGAACCAATTTTCATTGGACCAGATGCTGGTACCGGGAATGCATATGCAGATAATGTTGTGATCCATGAGACCAATCCTTACAACCCGTTTGGAGCAACACTCGATTCGAGCAACTTTATCTTTGCTGGTCGACGTCCATTAGAAAATGGTCCACGAGAGTATTTCCAGGATGTTGATACTTTCCACGCAGGTATCGGTTTCGAAGGCGAAATAGATGGTGGCGACAATGCCTACTATTGGGATGTTAACTGGTCATGGTCTGAAAATCAGGGTAATCAGTTAAAGTCTGGTGCACTGAATGCGCGTAGGATTTCATTGGCATTAGGTCCTGTGGCAAATTGTAATGCTGATCCTGCTTGCGTACCTCTCAATATATTTGGTGCAGGTAGCATTACCCAGGACATGCTTGATTACATTTCATTTGTCCAACACGATTCCAGTAAAATTAATCTACAAACTTTCTCTGCTAATATCTCTGGTGACCTGGTAGAGCTACCTGCTGGTCCGTTATCTTTTGCCGCAGGTGTTGAGCATCGTCGTGAAAGTGGACGGTTTGATCCGGATCCAATCGCTTCTAACGGTGAAACAATGGGGATCCCGGCATCACCTACAGTGGGTTCATCGACTGTTGACGAATACTATCTGGAAGCACAGATCCCATTGGTTGCAGATGCGCCACTTGCAGATGAACTAACTGCAACTGTTGCTTTCCGTAGTTCTGACTATGATCTATCTGGCAGTGAAACTACTGGAAAATTCGGATTACTATGGCGCCCTAGTGAAGACTTGTTATTACGTGCGACTGTAGCAGAAGGTTTCCGTGCACCAAGCATTGCAGAGTTATTTGCTACCGGTTCACGCTCCGATGTAACATTAACCGATCCTTGTGACACTAACGATGCGGCAACGCAAAGTGCTTGTCAGAGTATCTGGAGCAATATCGTCTATCCTGATTTCAATAACGTTGATGCGAGCCAGGTAGGGGTAAATACAGGTGGTAACCTTAATCTGAAAGCTGAAACTTCAGACTCAACAACATTCGGTATCGTCTATGATGCGAGTTGGGCACGAGATTGGGCCGATGCATTAACCTTCAGCTTAAACTACTATGATCATGAAATTGAAAATTCTATTCAATCAATCGATCCTCAATCACAATTAGATGCCTGTGTTGCTGGTAATTCAGCATCTTGTGCTGGAATCAGTCGTGGTGGAGTTGGTGCTATCAATGGATTCAACAATGCTCTGGTTAATATCGGTACAGTTGAAACTAATGGTTATGATTTTACTGTGAACTACAGCATGCCAGAAACAGAGTATGGAAAATTCAGTTTCACATGGCGTAATACTATTATTGATGAATATACTGAAAACGGTGGCGATAATCTGGTCGGCCAGGAATTCGGAAGTGTTCCAGATCGCGGTATTCCAGAGTGGAAATATGACCTGACAACCAACTGGAGTATGGGAGCCATGTCGGCTAGCTGGTCTATTCACTGGGTAGATGAACTGATTGAATCTTGTTCTGATTTTCTTGATGATTCTCCGGATAGTTTAACTAATCAGGGATTGTGTTCTCACCCGGATACTGCGTCAAATGCAAACTCACTGAATGTTCTGGATGATACTTTCACCCATGACCTTCAATTTGCTTACGACACTACGACTTTTGGTTGGGATACAACCTGGAGTGTCGGTATTCAGAATGTATTTGATGAAGATCCACCAGCGTGTACTTCATGTGACTTGAATGGTTACGATCCAGGTGTTTATCAGGGACAGGGTCGCTTCGGTTACTTAAGAGTTCAGGTTAAACTTTAACCCTGAATGAGTAAGAAGGATGGTCTTCATCCTTCTTACTTCTTTTCTTCAGCTTCGTCTGAAGCGAGCAAGTTTATTGTGTTTTGTTCAAGCTTGTTGGTAATAACAAGAACATATCCAATTAGTTTTGATTTTTCAGTTACAGCTTCAATCTTGATGATTAAGTCTGTTTTATTATCATCCAACAGAAAACTTCCAGTTCCTTGCCAAAATAAATCAGTATCCACCTTTGTACTGAGTGTATTTTTTGATTCATCATCTAGCCAATTTGCAACAGTTGAAAATAAGTTCTTATTTTTTAGTTGATTAAATTCTTCAGAGATTTTTTGTTGGAAAGGGTTATTGATACTTTGAATGATTGCCTTACTATTCGCTGTAATAACAATATTTTGTGTGTGTAATATTGCTCGTTTGAACAAAGATAAATGGTTTTGATTTCTTCTATCGATGCTAATGTTTTTCCAATTGCCACTAATACTAAGAATTTTATTTGTTTCATTATCTCTGTGCGCTAAACCTGAGACATTAACCCATAGCCAGGATTGATAAAAGTAAACACGATAAACCTGAGCAAAACCATTTTTTGAACTACTAAGAAACTCTTTCCATTTCCTTTTACTTTGCTCTAAATCTCGAGGATGTATATAAGAAATATATTTCGATAAGTGTAGATCAACAATATTCTTATCAGTAATGGTGATTGTCAGCAGTGAGTTATCAATATTGTGGTTATCCAACTGCAAATGCCAAATGCCCGATTCCTCATCCATTAGTGCAAGTTTTAATTGTTGCTTAGATTGATTCATCTGTTCTTTATATGAAGATAACCGTTGAAGGTTTATTTTCTTTCGATAAATGATTACTAGTATCAGTATTATTAGAGTTGCATAAAATAGTGGGTTGATTTCCAGGGTAACTGTTGATGGCTGTTGAACCGAGAAATTTAACGTTGTTTCCTGATCAAATGTCTTAAAGTTTGGTACTGCTTTGATATGTAGTTGATACGAACCTTTTGTGAGGTTACTAAAGGTAATCGTATTACTCGCTGTTAATTCAGGCTTGGTTGTCTGTTGACCCGTTAGCCAATATAGATATTGCCATTTATGAGGTGTTAGATAATCCAGCATAGAAACGTTTATTGTTAGCTGGTTTTCGGATGGCTTTAGGGTTATTTCATTATTGATCCAATGATCGCCTGTCGTGATAATTTCACGATTTGCCAGTTGAACTTTAGTGATACTTGGTGTGCTATGTTCATCCGGTGCTGGTAACTTTTCAGGATCAATTTGAATAAAACCACTTGTCCCACCAAAAACAAGCTTGCCGCCTGCTGTCTTATAATTTGCACCTTCATTGAATTCATTACTTGGCAATCCATCGTAAAAATCATATACAAGCGATTGAAAGTTTTTCTTATTTACCTTAACCAGTCCACTATGAGTGGTTGCCCATAAGTCTTGTCCGTTTAATACCAGAGAATAGACTACATTATCAACAAATCCGTTTTTTCTAATGAAGTGCTTTACAATCTCTTTGCTTCCTTTTTTTACATCGATAACATAGATTCCAGCACCACTAAAAGATGCCCATATTCGATTCTTGTCCAGATGGAAGTCTGTCAGGTAGATTTCGGCACTTCGGTTTGAGTGGCTGACTTGAAATATTTCTTCTTTTTGTTTTTTTAAATAATCATAGCTAATCAGTTTATCTTTGAATCCGAACCATAACTTTCCCTGTTGAAACCGGACAAAGGTTGAAATTTCGAATTTATCTCTGCTCATTAGCTGATTGTCATAAGAAAAGCTACTTGTTTCAGGATTGAATCGCAATGCACCATATTCAGTTGCAGCCCAGATATTACCATCGGGTGTTTGAGTGATCGAGTAGATGAAAAATGATTTTCTGGAACCGGGCTTAGTGGTTTTTCCCAGAAGTTCCGGACGATAGACCTTTCGAGCTCTGGTCTGAGGATTATATTTAATTAATCCATCGGCGGAGCCTATCCACAGAGTCTCCTTATTTCCCACAATTGAAAACAATCTTGCTTCAGGTTCTGTATTGCCACTGATATCTCTGGATAAATGTGATTCAATAGTTCCTTTTGTAAGATCGAGGTAATTGAGTCCATTTTCAGTTGCGATCCAGAAATTCCCTTTTCGATCTTCCAGGAAGTTCCAAACCGTATTATCATTGAGCTTTAACGAAGGAGTTGCGGTAATGTTAGATATGGTTTTAAATTTAAGACTTTCAGGGTTCCATAAATAAGCCCCCTGGCTATCAGTTCCTATCCACAATTTCATATTTTTGTCGACGAATAATTTGGTAATAGTGTAACTTGTGTAATTGGGCAGAATCTCCGAGAGTGAAAAATAGTGTTGCTGAAGATTGTCACTGATATTGAGTGCATGGACCTGATCTTCGACAGAGAAGTAAACAGTCTGTCCTATCTGTGCCATTGATGAAACTCTGTCGTGAGTAATTAGCCGTTGGTTCTCTGTGCTATTTTTGTGATGCTTGAAATCGATTAATCCCTCATTAGATGCAATTAACAATCTTGAGTTATTTAATGCAATGATTTGATTAATACGAGAGTTTC
>CBDUHU010000199.1:0-6578 GCA_965366725.1 uncultured Kangiellaceae bacterium | reverse complement strand
GTTCAAGTCCTACTGATAGTCGAACCAGAGTTTCACTGATACCTGCTGCTTCTCTTTCCTCTGCTTCATATGGGGAGTGCGTCATTGATGCTGGATGCTGGATCAATGATTCAGCGTCACCCAGGCTAACTGCGATTGCGCACATTTGCAGACTATTCATAAATTCAACGGCATCATCAAAACATCCTTCTATCTCAAATGCCATTACTCCACCACCAGCACGCATTTGTTTACCAATTAGTGGATAACCTTGGTGAGATGGTAGTCCAGGGTAATTAACTAACCTGATTCTTGGGTGACTCTGTAAAAACTCTGCTACTTTTTGAGCATTACTACAATGTCGTTCCACGCGCACTGAAAGTGTTTTTAGTCCACGAATAATTAACCACGCATCATTAGGGCTGATTACAGCTCCCATATCTTTAAGCGTTGTCAGTTTTATATTTTCGATTTGTTCTGCGCTACCACAAGTTATACCTGCAATGACATCACCATGCCCGTTAAGGTATTTGGTTGCACTATGGATAATAAGATCAATATCAAAATCGGCTGGATTTTGCAGCGCCGGAGACATAAATGTATTATCGACAATGCTTACTAATTGATGCTGTTTTGCAATAGATGAAACCATTTCTATATCAACTACAACCAGGTTAGGGTTGATTGGTGTTTCAAAGTAGATCACTTTGGTATTCTGCTTAACGGCCTGACGAATTTCTTCTTCATTGGTGATATCGACAAATGAAACTTCGATACCAAATTGAGGAAACTTATGATTTAACAGGGCAAAACTGCAACCATAAAGCGCACTTGAAGCAATTATGTGATCACCGTTATTCAGGTTGGCCAGTAACGTTGCCGATACAGCACCCATTCCGGAACCAAATGCTGCTGCATCTTCGGTATGTTCAAGAGAAGCCATTCGTTGTTCCAGCTCTCGGACAGTCGGGTTACCTAACCGGCCATAGATAAAGCCTTCTTCTTCCCCCATAAACCTCGCAGAACCTTGTTGAACGTTATCAAATACATAGGTTGAAGTTTGGTAGATTGGCGTGCTTAATGCGCCAAATTGTGCATCTCTCAGCTTTCCAGCGTGAATAGTGTTGGTTTCCAGGTGTTTAGAATGACTCATACAGCATTACCTCTAACATTGATACAATCTAATAAAAACAAGAAATGTTTGAATGGTTTATTCAATAAATTATAAAGCAAGGTTTGTTTTGTGCAATATAATAAGGCTTTGCTGGTCAAAATAAGAATAAAAGAATGTTTATATTGTTTGCCTAAGAATATTAATAGCTTGTTGGCGGTCGGTTTTTATATTAAATTCGGTGGCGAAAGAGCTGGTTAGCATCAATTAAGGTGCCACGGAAATGGTTATTCAGATTTGAAATCAGGATTGAGCGGGCTGGCTATTGATGGTGGGGCTTTTGCTCTATCATTTGTTCAAGGTAGTGCCAGACATTTTCTACGATAATCGGCTGTCCTTTGGCGTTAGGGTGTATACCATCTGCTTGCATAAGTTCTGGGATTGTAGCTACTTTATCTAAGATAAACGGAATTAGCTCAACTTTGTCCTGAACGGCAAGTTGTTGATAGATATTGCTAAAACGGCGAGTATAGGTTCTCCCGTAATTAGGCGGAATTTTTATCCCCGCGAGAAGAACTTTACTTGACTGAGATAAGCTTAAGGAGACCATTTTATCGAGGTTTTTTCTGGTTGTATTTAAGTCAAACCCCCTTAGTCCGTCGTTTCCTCCTAATTCCAAAATAACAATATCAGGTTGATATTTCTTAAGTTGTGATGGTAATCGCTTTAAACCACCATCGGTAGTTTCACCGCTAATACTGGCATTAATCAAGTTGATCTTAAAGCCTTTCTTGTTAACAAGATCTTGTAACAAACTAACCCAACCAGACTCCACTGGAATATTGTATGCTGCACTTAAAGAATCGCCAAATACTAGTATTGTCGAAACTGGTGCGTGATTTAAAGATGAATTATTGTGTGCAACTGAATTGTTTGAAAGTAATATTAGCAGACAATATAAAAATATTTTCATTATCGGATTCATTTCGATTAGTATTTAGTCAATTTACCATAATTACAATGAACGACTATTAAATAAAGAGCAAATAAATGTTAACAGCAAATAATTTGGGAAAGCAAGTCATAACGGGTAGTACTCAATTGACTATTTTAAAGGATATCTCTTTCGAAATCGCAGAAGGTAAAAGCGTCGCAATTCTCGGTGAGTCAGGTTCTGGTAAAACTACATTATTAGGTTTATTAGCAGCATTAGATATACCATCAAGTGGTTCGGTCATGTTAAAGGGACAATCTCTATTTGAGCTTTCAGAAGAACAACGAGCCAGGTTACGCAAAGACAATATTGGATTCGTTTTTCAGAGTTTTCAGTTGATCGACGGATTGACCGCATTGGAAAATGTCATGATGCCTCTCGAATTAAAAGCCGATAAGGAGGCAGCAAAAAAAGCATCTGAAATACTGGCTAAAGTTGGTTTAAGTGAACGGTTAGAGCATTATCCGAATCAATTATCTGGAGGAGAGCAACAAAGAGTCGCAATTGCCAGAGCATTTGTTTCGGAACCTAAACTGTTACTTGCGGATGAGCCTACAGGTAATCTGGATACGGCTACTGGAGAAAAAATTGTTCAACTTATGTTTAGTCTTAATCAGGAACTTAATACCACGCTGGTATTGGTTACTCATGATCCAAACCTGGCGAAAAAATGTGATGAGTCAATTATATTGAGTGGTGGACAAATGATAGAACACAAGAAAAATGTGATTTTAGAGAGATGCATCAATGAGTAGTGAGCTTCAGTTATTTCGAATTTCTATGCGTATCTTTAAACGTGACTGGCGGAGAGGTGCACTATTAACTTTAATTTTTGCAGTTGTGATTGCGATGGCGTCAGTCAGTGTCATCTATCTGGTAATTGATCGGATTGAGAACGCAATGGCGCAGGAAGTGAGTGACGTTCTTGGTGCCGATTTGGTGATTACCTCACCTGAAAAAGTACCGCCTGAATGGCTTGAGCATGCGTCAAACAAAGGCTTGCGTAGTGCAACAAGTGTCGAATTTTCCAGTGTTCTCTTTGCAAATGAAAAGCTGCAACTATCTTCAATTAAGGCAATTTCAGATAACTACCCATTAAAGGGAGCCTTTGAACTGACCGACTCAAACTCCACTGAAATTGACAAAGTAAACCACAAACCTGCTACTGGGGAAGTTTGGCTTGAGCCGAGAATCTGGAATCTTCTTAATTTAAACGATAGTCAACTGGTAGAAGTTGGCTATATGGACTTGAAGGCTAGCAAACGATTGGTCAGGCAGCCAGGTCAGGGAAGTACATTGTTTAATATTGCTCCTACCGCAATAATCAGTATTGATGATCTGGAAGCGACAAAAATAATTCAGCCCGGTAGCAGAGTCAACTATCGCTATTTATTTACCGGAGAAGTTAGTGCATTAAGAGAATTTGCTGAAAAAATTGAGGAGGAAAAAACAACCAGCCAGAGGGTTGTGTCAGTTTTTGATGAGTCGCCGATAGCTGGATCTGCACTGACCCGAAGTAAGAAATATATGGGGTTATCAACGCTGTTAACAATGATTTTGCTCGGCGTAGCGATAGCAATGTCGGCTAATCGTTATGCAAAAAAACAGTTTGATATGAGCGCCCTGATGCGCTGCTTTGGTATGAGCAGCAATGAAGTGGTCAAGGTTTTTATGTATATTTTGACACTAATTTGTTTAACCGGAGTGATCACAGGAGGCATCGTTGGTATCGCTTTTCAAGAAGTCGTTACTTCTGTTTTTGCTGGTTTTTTTGTTGATGAATTACCAAAAACAGATTATCTGGTGTTAGTTTTGCCGATGTTTGCGACCTGTATATTATTATTTGGTTTCTCCTTACCATCGATGATTCAGATAAAACAGGTTTCTCCAATGAGGGTACTCAGAAGGCAATTAGCACCCATTGCAATGAGCCATTGGATTATTTATGGGATTTCTATTATCACACTTGTAGTGGTTATGTGGATGCAAATGGGAGATCTCAAATTATTGATGAGTGTACTCCTTGGCTTAGTTTTAGTTATTTTTGTTTTTAGCCTGATTGCGGTCGCGCTTTTCCGATTGATGAAGAAGTTTGCACCGAGTAATCATGCGGCAGTAAATTTTAGTCTTCGCCAACTAGATGCTAATAAAGGGCTGACTTTGATGCACTTATTAGCCTTTAGTATTACTATTTTTGTTATTGCTCTGGTAATTTTGATCCGTAGTGAGCTATTGAATAAATGGCAACAAAGTCTGGGAGAAGAGATACCTAATCATTTCTTGGTCAATGTTAAACCTGAAGATGTAAAACCCCTGGAACAGTTATTTCAAAAAAATGAACTTAAGGTTCCCGGATTGTATCCAATGATCCGCGGGCGAATTGTAGGCATTAACGGTGAGAGTATTAAAACTGCCGTTCCGTTAAAAGGGCAGCAACATAACTCTGTACGAAGGGAATTAAATATTACCTGGACTTATGACTTGCCCGAAGGAAATAAAGTAGTTGATGGTAACTGGCAATGGGACAGAGGGAATGAGTCTATCGATCAACCTTCTGAAAGCAAGGCACTGCCACTTATTTCTATAGAAGATAAAACAGCTAATGCGCTTGATTTAACCATTGGTGATACACTCGACTTTAGCATTGGTTCGGACAATTGGAGTGCGAAAATAGTTAGTATTCGCTCAATCGACTGGCAAACATTTACCCCAAACTTTTATATTATTGCCAGTCCTGATTCTCTGAATGATTTTAGTGCAACTTACATTGCTAGTTTTTATCTGCCTAAGGAGAAAAAATCAGTCATTAATGATTTGGTTAAAAAACATCCAACCATAACTTTAATTGAACTTGACGTTATATTAAGTGAAATACAGTCCATTATTGCAAAAGTATCAAAAGCAGTAGAATTGATTATGATTTTTGTTGTCGCTGCTGGAATAGCGTTATTATGGGCTGCAATGGAACACACATTTGATACCAAATACAAACAATCTGCTATATTAAGAACCTTGGGAGCAAGTAAACGTTTTATTTCCAGGAGCTTCAGGTTTGAGTATTTCTGGCTGGCAATGATTTCTGCTTTTATGGCAATTTTTGCTGTGGAGTCTGTCAGCTTTATTTTATATAGCCAGGTCTTTGAAATTGAATTTGGGCTGCATTGGTACCTTTGGTGGAGTATTCCTGTTTTGACTTTGATCTTGATGCTACTGACTTCCTGGAGGGGGGTGAGAAAGGTTACTGAACCTGCTCCTTTAACCCTGATCAGAGGCGGATAAGTACTTTAGATTACTATTGGGCCAACCGATAATTGCGAATAAATATAAAAAATTGTAATTAATTGTTGACTACATCGGGGTAAATCGCCATACAATAAAAAGGAAACAGGTCTTAATAATATAATTTGCCTGCAACCTGGCTGTGTATTAACCCGGATAATCCTGGTTATCGAAAACAGTCAGACAAGGCTATCTTAATCATTACAGGCTATTTGAATATTTTAATTACTAACCTTACCTATCAATGCAACATTACAAAATTGCTTTGACAGGATAACTACACAGGTTAGTTATAAGGTTTTAATAAGCTGGTGAATTATTCGCCATGTTCACTAAAAAATAATAACGATTTAGGAATTTTAATAGAATTCATGGGTAAGTCACTAGTTATCGTCGAGTCACCGGCAAAAGCAAAAACAATCAATAAGTACCTTGGCAAAGAGTATGTTGTGAAGTCAAGTGTGGGCCACGTTAGGGATCTCCCTACCAAAGCTGCATCTGGAACTTCTGATCCTAAAGAACGTGCGAAGAAGGCCGCTGCGACCCGAAAACTCTCACCTGAAGCTAAGATTAAGCATAAAGCTAAAATGGCTAAGGAGGGATTGTTTAAGAGAATGGGGCTAAATCCAGAGAAGAATTGGGCAGCTGATTATGCTGTGCTTCCGGGTAAAGAAAAGGTCATCAAAGAACTTAAACAGCAAGCGAAAGACGCTGATAAAATCTATCTCGCAACGGATTTGGATAGAGAGGGGGAGGCGATTGCATGGCATTTAAAAGAAGAAATTGGTGGCGATGATGCTCGCTATCAAAGAGTTGTTTTTAATGAAATCACTAAAAAGGCGATTGGAGAAGCATTTTCAAAACCAACCCAGTTAGACATGGATTTTGTCAACGCCCAACAGACACGACGTTTTCTTGATCGGGTTGTTGGATTTATGGTGTCGCCGCTATTGTGGAAAAAAGTATCACGAGGTTTATCTGCTGGAAGAGTACAGTCTGTAGCGGTTAAGCTGATCGTTGAAAGAGAACGAGAAATTCGTGCTTTTATTCCTGAAGAGTACTGGACATTATTTGCTGATGCTTCAAACAGTCAAAATAAATCAATTAACCTGGAAGTGCGTAGATTTCAGGAAAATAAGTATCGACCAATAAATAAAGCGCAAAGTGATGAAGCTGTTGCATTATTAAAAACACAGTCGTGTATTTTTTAAAAAA
>CBDUHU010000198.1:0-6580 GCA_965366725.1 uncultured Kangiellaceae bacterium | reverse complement strand
GGGAACTTAGCGCCCACTATTCCAGACCATGGGTTTGCATCAGGTTCATTGTCAAACAAGTTGTTAGCACCAACAGCCAATCTGAACTGATCATTGATATAGTAACCAAACTCAGTATCAACAGTTACTTCAGCACCTGGGTAAATAGGCAAGCTGCCATCGTCCAGATGAGCTTCGAAGTAATCACCATAATAATTAACTCGAGCAAGCAAGTTCCATGCATCTTGAGTATGGTTCATAGTCAATGTTCCACGATTTTCTGGAACGCTGCCTTCTAGCTGACTAACTTTAGTATCACTGATAATGTCAGGGTTAAACGCATCAACTTCAGTTTCTGTATGATTGAAAGCGAAATTAAAGTCAGTTTCTCCTCCCCACATTTCAGTTGAATAACTCATAACAATGTCAATACCAGTGGTTGTAGTATCAAAGTCATTGGTAAAGTAAACAACACTTGAGAAACTACTCGCATCAAGGATACCTTGTCCAACCAGTGCATCGATATCTGTCTGAGTTAATTCCAATGGTGAAGTCTGGCTAATACGATCAGTTACTTCAATCTGGAAGTAATCGATGGTAATAAACAACTCATCAGCTTCCCAAACCAAACCGACAGTGAAACTTTCTGATTCTTCCGGAGTTAGTGGAGTTGCCCCTTTTTGAATAGAAATCGGGTTAGTCGGTGGTAAAGTCGCCTGATCTTCAAGACCATTTGGTCCAAAAGCAGTGGTTACATTACTAACCATTGACTGACCAATTGTTGGCGCTCGGAAACCAGTACTAACAGATCCACGAAATGCAATTTCATCGGTCGCTTGATAGTGAGTTGAAAGTTTCCAGTCAGTAGTTGAACCAAAGTCGCTGAAATCTTCATATCTAAGAGCAAAATCAAGCATCAATGCTTCGTTAACGTAAGCTTCGATATCCAGATAAGTACCAACATTTCTACGACTGAACACACCAGCAGCAGAAGGTTTGAATCCGGCAAAACCGTTTGAGCCAATACCAAAGCCCTGTGAGGTTCCTGTACGAGGATCAAATCCTAGAGAACCAACTTCAAAAGAGGCTGGATCGCCCGCTTTAACTTCAAACGAATCTTCACGCCATTCGACACCAGCGGATACTGTTAACAACTCAATAGAATCTGACTCAACTTCTTTAGAAATATCGTAGTTAACCGCTTTTTCTAACTGAACATATGAACCTGGACTAAAGTCCTGTGGTGAAGCAGGCCCCATTGACGCGTTCAAGGTATTAAAGATTTTGAAATCAACCGCATTACGCCCTAAACTTGCGCTTAAGTCATAAGTCATACCGCTTTCAAACTCACCTTTAGTACCAATAACAATTGACGCATCAACAACTTGACCACCAAAGTTAGGAGTAAAACCACCAGGATACATTTCATTAAATGCCCAACAAGCACCAGAACTGATTAGCGGGCTCAAAGCAGCATAATCAGCTGAATCCATGACATTACTGCCATCGGTTGGAATTGATACAGTTGGACAGCTTATTCCATCGTTAGGATCTAAATCACCCACGAGTAAAGTTTCACCGCCATCACCAGAAAATACGCCGCCTCTGGTGTGTGGGTTACGGAAGAAAAATCCCCCTAGAACATCTCGTTGTGCCAGATTACCAAAAAGGTAAGCTTCAGACTTATCGTCTAGCTCAACTCCAAGATTGGCAAAAAATTTCACATCGTCAGATACTTCTGGTGAACCCCAGATCTGTGCTGGGTTGCCAACAGCACTATTACCACCCGCAATCAATCCAGCCGCATCATCCCGCTGTACGCTTCTGCTAGTAGCATCTTTATCTGAAAACTCAAAACTAAAGTTAGCAAAACCGCGGTTGGTCAAAGGCATTCCAACGTTTCCGGCAAGGAACAAAGTATCACCATCGCCTTCAGCAAACTCGCCCCAGCGAGCTTCTAACTCACCACCGCTATCGCTATCATTCAATACAAAGTTAATAACCCCAGCAATTGCGTCAGAACCATATTGTGCTGAAGCCCCATCACGTAATACCTCTACCTGCTTCAGAGCGATTGCAGGAATGACAGATATATCCGGTCCTTGAGAACCATCGGAAATACCGCCACCTAAAAATGAAATAACCGCAGAACGATGTCTACGCTTACCGTTAACTAATATAAGAGTGCTGTCTGGTGGCAGGCCACGTAAATTAGCTGGTCGAACTAGTGTAGCCGCATCACTGATAGGTTGTTCATTAACCGTAAAAGAGGGGGCTACGGTAGCAAGTAATGACGTCATGTCGGCAGTACCGCTTTTCATCATTTCTTCTGCTGAAATTACATCTACTGGAACGGGGGAATCACCGATAGATCTTGGGGCTGCACGCGATCCCACAATGACCATTTTCTGTGCTTCCTGATCCTCATCTTGCTCTTCCTCAGCTGCATATATAGGAGAAGCGCTGAGTGCAACCCCCATTGCCAAGATCAAGCTGCGCTTCTTGAAGTTGTTAGCCATATTTCATTATCCTTTGGTTGAATAAGTTATTTTTATATTGCCCGGATACCGCTTAGATTCGCGAGGCTACCTCAGTTATAAAACAGATACTTAGCAAATGCAAGTTGTTAGACCAGATAGCAGTGTCTAATTAGAGGGCAGACATCCGCCTCGTCTTTAAGATTTGAGCAACAATGAAGAGCGCACAATTATGCAGGCAGATTAAATAGAAAAGTAACAGGTAAGAACAATTGGTTATAAGTAAATGTTGGGAGGGTTATTTATCTGAGTCTTGTACATATGGATTTTCAAAACCACATTTATCTAACACAGTGATTTCTATTTGCTCCATAATTTCAGCATCATCCACTTCGATATGATCAAATCCTAACAGGTGGAGGGTTCCGTGAACTATCATGTGAGCCCAATGACTTTGTAAGGTTTTATCCTGTTCAATCGCTTCTCTTTTTACCACAGGTTGGCATATCACTAAATCACCCAACAAATCACACTCTATTTGTGCAGGCGCTTCAAATGGAAAAGACAATACATTAGTAGCTCCCTGCTTATTACGATACCGGCTATTTAATTCATGGCTTTCATCTTCACCCACAACCCTTACCGTCAGTTCAGCAGAATGATGGGTAAAATTTACCGCATCCAAAGTCAGTTGTATCCAGCTTTTTACTGATTCAATCGGTGGCAACTCAGTTTGCTCACCTTGAAAAATATCTTGCCAATCTAATTCCAGCACTCGCATTACTTACCCTCCACAATCCCGTTAGCCTCGCGCTTACTATCGTTTGCTTCATAGGCTCTGACAATGCGTTGTACAACGGGATGCCGAACCACATCCGCAGATTGAAAAAATGAGAATTTGACACCTTTAACATTGTCAAGAATATCAATCGCCTGACGTAGCCCAGAACTTTTTCCTCGCGGTAAATCAACCTGTGTTATATCTCCTGTGATTACCGCTCTTGAGTTAAAACCAATTCGAGTTAAAAACATCTTCATCTGTTCAACTGTCGTGTTCTGGCTCTCGTCCATTATGATAAACGCTTCATTCAATGTTCTTCCACGCATATAGGCAAGTGGTGCGACTTCAATTACATTGCGCTCGATCAACTTGGCAACTTTCTCAAACCCAAGCATTTCATAAAGGGCATCATACAAAGGCCTCAGATAAGGATCGACCTTCTGATTAAGATCTCCAGGTAAAAAACCTAATTTCTCGCCAGCCTCCACTGCAGGTCTGGTTAGCAGAATACGCCTGACTTCCTGCCGTTCAAGCGCGTCAACCGCAGCAGCCACAGCCAGATAGGTTTTACCGGTACCAGCTGGGCCAATACCAAAAGTCACATCACTTGAGAGTATATTTTCAACATAAACCTGCTGGTTCAATCCACGCGGTCGAATTTTACCGCGCTTGGTAGTAATGACAATTTCAGATTTTTCATAACTAGTCTGCTGTGAAAGTTGCTGACAGCCAGCCTGAATTATCACGTGCAAACTTTCAGCACTTAACAGCTGATTTTCTTCAACTTCCTGATATAGCTGCTGAATAACTTCAACCACAGCATTTACATGGCTTTGTTCACCAATAACCTTATAGACATTCGCTCGGTTATTAATCTCAACCCCAAAGCGTTTTTCCAGTAACCGGTAATTTTCTTCCAGATGGCCACCCAAAATAGATAACAACTGGTTTTCGCAAGGGTCGATTACAAACTCATGTATGGCCATAGGTAGATTAGTTCTTTGATTATTAATAATTAGTCTTGAATTAGTTCGCCACGGAGAGAATTAGGCAATGCTTCAGTAATAAGCACGTCAACAAACTGACCGATCATAGCAGGCTGACCATTAAAATTGACGATTCGATTATTTTCAGTACGACCACATAATTGCATAGGATCTTTCTTTGACGGACCTTCAACCAGAATTCTCTGTGTCGTATTGTGCATTCTTCTGGCATGGGCATGTGCTTGCTGATTCAACCGTTGTTGAAGTAGTGCCAGTCGCTCTTTTTTGACTGACATCGGAGTATCATCCACCAGATCAGCGGCAGGAGTTCCTGGTCGAGAGCTGTAAATAAAGCTAAAACTCATATCAAAATCGATAGCAGCAATTAAATCCATTGTTTGCTGGAAGTCATCGTCAGTTTCTCCAGGGAAACCAATAATAAAATCAGAAGACATACTTAAATTTGGACGGATTGCTTTTAACTTTCTAATTTTAGATTTGTACTCTAAAACCATATGGCCACGTTTCATCATATTAAGAACGCGATCAGAACCACTTTGAACAGGCAGGTGAAGGTGGCTAACAAGCTCCGGAACCCTGGCGTAAACATCGATAAGACGTTGAGAAAACTCAACCGGGTGAGATGTCGTAAACCGAATACGATCAATACCTTCAATCGCTGCAATTAGTTCAATAAGATCAGCTAAATCAGCTTCTTCCTGATCATGTGTTTTGCCGCGATAGGCATTAACATTTTGCCCTAACAGGTTTATTTCTCTCACACCTTTGGCAGCAAGCTCTACTACATCAGAAATGATATCATCAAACGGGCGGCTTACTTCTTCCCCACGAGTGTAAGGAACAACGCAAAAAGAACAGTATTTACTACATCCTTCCATAACCGAGACAAATGCAGTCACTCCCTCAACCTGCTGCTCGGGCAGTACATCAAATTTTTCAACTTCAGGAAAAGAAATATCAATAACGGGCGCTTTATCTTTGATAACATCATTGATCATATTTGGCAAACGATGCAGTGTTTGCGGGCCAAACACCATATCAACATAGGGCGCACGCTGCCTGATAACCTTTCCTTCCTGACTGGCAACACAACCACCAACAGCAATCAGTATATCCGGGCGGGTTTTTTTAAAGTTTTTCCACTGCCCCAGTTGCGAAAAAACTTTTTCTTGAGCTTTTTCTCTTATAGAACAAGTATTTAAAACCAGAACATCAGCTTCTTCAGGCTCATTTGTCATTTCTAGTTCATGCGTTTTTTTTAATAAGTCGGCCATTCGAGATGAATCATATTCATTCATCTGACAACCCCAGGTTTTAATATAAAGTTTTTTGTTCATAAAGTTCAGCTGCTAAAATTAACCTGGTTTACATTCAGGATTTGGACAGGAAAAATCTGGGCGCGGATTATACCACTGGTTAAAAGCTAAACACCAGTGCTGAAATGAGGGCGTCGTAGTGAGAGTGCCAGAACATGAGGGGATCTGACACTATTTTATCTAACGAATAGGACGTAGGCGTGTTAATTCGTCAGCGGTATCATCATCTTTCTTAGCACTATCTTTCTTTGAACTCACCGCATCGTCGAGACTCCACCCTCTCATCTGACTTCGTGTCTTAGTTGCAGCTTTATCCATTGCCTTATTGTTAAGTTGAGCGAAACCATTCATGATAATTGTTAATTGCCGCTTTTCTCTATCGTCTGTATACGGAACTTCATTAATTTGCACGAGTAACTCTTCGAGTTGCTCAGTAACCCATTTAGCCATTATTAATTCTCCATGAAAATTAACACTTTGGAAAGTTGAACACTAATTGTCCAACAACTATCGCCAAAAATTGGGAGATGTTTTATTCTGAGCACTGTCATAGTAAAAACAAAATATTACAGTATAGAAAATGGCTGACTTCGTCAAAAACGATGAACATTTTCAGAAAGTTCTTATCGACATCTAACAACATTTCAGGTCTATCATTGATAGTGTAGTCTGTATCGCCAATAATTACCTAATATTGACCATATTCAGCTTCCCTTAAAGCGCTATTTAACACCGGATCATTTCTATTTTGAATATCTTCAGTATCACGAGTGATTTGTTTTTGCGGTGAAATCAGATCTTTCAACTCGCTTTCAACAAAATCAAGCTGCATAGTTGGAATCGTCATTGTCAATGCTGAGTGCGGCAATTTAAACTGGACGGGATAGGCAAACTGAACTTGCGCAATACTACCTGTCTTTTCGCCTATAGTCTTGCCCAATTGGTGATGATTAACATTAGCGACAAATAAGCTACAGGCAGAATAACAATATCCATTAGTAAGTACCCACACTTTTGAAG
>CBDUHU010000197.1:0-6603 GCA_965366725.1 uncultured Kangiellaceae bacterium | reverse complement strand
ATGAAGCTCAAACTTTATAAATAAGAATTCAGTTAATCCTCTTATTGCTTCCTGAGCATAACCACAGCCCTGATATCGGTTATCCAGCGCCACGCCCAATTCAGCCTGCCTGTTTGTCTCTGTATCAATACAAAAAGCAACATCACCAATAACGGTAGCAGCGCTTTCGGCATCTGACGGATGGTTAACTTGATTTTTTAATTCAATGATAACCTGATACCAATGCCCCGCAGCAGCTGGTTTTCTGGATCTCATTTCAATAGCATAATTTTTAACTTCATTAGCAGATTCTGGTGTCCATCCTTGAAAAAGCGAAACATCAGGTTGGTTTCGATAATAATATACTGCTTCAGCATCTCTCTCTTGAAGAGGTCTTAGCTGCAATCTTTCAGTTTGTTGGAGTAGGCATTCATGCTCTGGGTTTGTTGCGATCATTAGTATGCGGCAAGGTTTAATAGAGTTGAATATCTAGTTTAGCCTTTACAAAGGTGTTTTGGTATCAGTATCTTGCTAAGTTAGAGTGTAAGTTGAAGTCTGATTTTGGCTTCTTGAATGTTAAATAATTGAAGGATATCAATCGATGATTTATGGCAACTTGCCTGATGATTGTAATTTGGAAACAGCTATTTCTGAGTTTTGGAAACTATCGACAGGCTTTTACCAGGAAGCGATAGTAAAGCAGGAGTTGTTGACGCTGCAAAACACGGAAAGCAAAAATATTAATCATCTATTATTCGCAATGTGGTTCAGTAGTTGGCAAGGGCGGAGATTGAAAGTTATTGAAATTGATTCAATCGAGCGTCAATGTCATCAGATAATAGACTGGATTAGCAGGATACGTTCAATACGTAAGGCACACAGTGCGACTAAAGATATTCAGTGGAGTCAACAGGATTCAACAATCAGGAAACAACTGCTCGCAAGCGAACTTGCGATGGAGAAAAAGCATCAAAGAGAGATAGTCGTTGGGTTATTTGCAGTGAAGGTTGAAAACAGCGGTCTTTCTGATGGTCCTTTGTGCTCAGAGTTAACTATCATTGACAATTTAGAGTTAATTGCGGGCAAGCTATCCCATTCAACCGGTTCATATCAATTATTGGCTGCTCTCTGGCGGAAATATATTTCAAAAAAGAACTAATTGGCAAAAAAATGACTGAAATGTTTGACCCTGAAGTTAACTTTAGGTTTTATAATGATCACTATGCTAAATGTTCATTATAAAATTGGCGAATTAGCCAACAAGGCAGGAGTCAGCGTAGAAACACTGCGTTTTTATGAGGCTCAATCCCTTTTATCTCCTCAACGCTCTCTGGATTCAGGCTATCGGGTTTATTCAGAGAGGGATGTGTTGACCGTGCGCTTTATTTTACATGCAAAAAAGGTCGGTTTCTCTTTGAAGGAAATTAGTATCTTACTAAATCTGAAAAGTGATAAAGACCAACATACCTGTGAAGAAGTAAAACGGTATACAGGGGTTAAAATCGGAGAAATAGAAGAGAAAATTCAGCATCTTGAAGAGATAAAGAGCGCTTTACAGAGTTTGCATCAATCCTGTTGTGGTGGTTCGGAAAGTGCTGAGAATTGTTCAATACTGCAAACTCTGGAAAATGCTGACGTTTTTCCGGAAAAGAGGAATAGCAACTAATGTATGAGTTAATGGTCAATTTTATCGCTCTTTTTCAGGAGTCTGCTCCGTGGCTACTTCTTGGGTTACTGGTCGCAGGCGTGATGAAGTGGTTAGTACCAATGGAGCTATTGAAACGACATATGGGTAAAAGTAATGTTTTATCAGTGATTAAGGCTGCTTTTATTGGCGCACCACTGCCGCTCTGTTCTTGCGGGGTAATACCTGCTGCAATTGGGCTCAGGCGGGCTGGTGCCTCAAAGCCCGCGACGGTTTCGTTTTTAGTGGCTACACCAGAAACAGGGGTTGACTCAATTTCTGTATCTTACGCATTATTAGGGCCATTTATGGCAATTATAAGACCATTTTCAGCGATTTTTAGCGCCATTTATGTTGGTTTGTTAACATTGTTACTAGTTAAGAATAATCAGCAAGAAGCGATTAACGAGCCACTTTCTGATACTCAGGAAGCTGATAAAACTACTTCTTGTTGCAGCAAGACTAAAGTCGCAGAAGTAAACAAAGTTTCAACTTGTTGTTCAGAAGAGCCTGTTGAAACAACGGAGGTGTCTAGTTTCAGCAAGATAAGTCGGAAAGTAGTTAATGTATTAGAGTTTTCCAGCGGTAAGTTGCTAGAAGATATTACCTTCTGGCTATTACTGGGATTGATCATTGCTGCAGCTGTAAAAACCTGGGTTGCAACAGATCTGTTAACTCAATGGGGAGATGGAATGATAGCAATGGTGGTTATGGCACTGGTTGGTATTCCAATGTATATCTGTGCCACGGCATCTACTCCTATCGCTGCAGGTTTTCTAGCTATCGGTGTGTCGCCTGGTGCCGTTTTAGTCTTTATGTTAGCTGGCCCGGCAACTAATTTATCAACGATGGGAATGATCAGAAAAGAAATGGGAACCAAGGTATTAGTGGCTTATCTGAGTGGGATAATAACCGCTAGTATAAGTCTCGGTTATTTAACTAATTGGTTGGTTTCAGAGTTTAGTTTTACTATTTACCAAGTTGCCGAACCCCACCATCATATGGACTCTTCTTTACTCTATCCAGTTAGTGGCTTAATACTTGGGCTATTAATGCTTAGAAATCTGGTAAAAAAGTACGCATACCAGAGGGTAAAATGATCCGCCAATTATGTTATCAACTACTGGTGAAATGGAATAAGTATTAGCTGTTCTTTCTTACATAAAGCTGCATTAGAGTTTGATTCCTGGAATGTTTTGACTGGTAATACCATTTGAACACTAAATTCAGTTAAAATCGTCTAAAATGATGCTATCTTCTAAAGAGTGGTCAAAGTAACCAAATATTGAAGAAATATCAGTATATTTCCAATATATGACGATTATTTTACGATAAACTTGCCAGTTAAAAGATTTTGGCGTATTTTAGCTGCATAAAAGTAGAATTTTAATAGTTGAAACATAGACAATGAGCGTTCTAGTCATTAATGGGCCAAATCTAAATTTACTCGGAACGAGAGAACCGGAGATTTATGGCGCGACCACTTTAGCTCAAATTGAGCAGAAGGTAATCGCCAAATTAGAACAAAAAGGTATTCAAGGGATTTTTTTTCAATCAAATGCAGAGCATGAGATCGTTGAACTCATTCAGTCGGCCAATAACAATGAGGTCGATTTTATTATTATTAACCCGGCAGCATTCACTCATACAAGTGTTGCGATAAGAGATGCACTTGCTGCTGTTGGGATACCTTTTGTGGAAATACATTTATCCAACCCACATTCTAGAGAGCCTTTTCGTCAGCATTCGTATTTTTCAGATCTTGCTGTGGGGATCATTGCTGGATTTGGAGAGAAAAGTTATTTGATGGCTTGTGATGTTGCTATTGAGCGGTTGGCCAGGTAGATGAATCAAAATATATCAATTTATAAAATTAAGGTGTCGTAATCATGGATATTCGAAAAGTAAAAAAATTAATCGAATTGTTAGAAGAGTCTGGTGTTGCTGAAATAGAAATAAAAGAAGGCGAAGAGTCTGTTCGAATTAGCAGAGCGACTGTGCCTGCAGCAGCGCCTGTTCACTATTCCGCAGTTCCGCCTGCAGCCCCTGTTGCTCCTCAACAGCCTGAAGCTGTAGTTGATGCACCAGTGGCTGAAGTATCAGGTCATCAGGTGAAATCGCCAATGGTTGGTACATTCTATCGCTCACCTTCGCCGGGCGCTAAATCATTTGCTGAAGTGGGTGACCAAGTGAAAGTTGGGGACACGCTTTGTATCATTGAAGCGATGAAAATGATGAATCAGATAGAAGCTGATGCCGCTGGAACTATCAAAGCGATCTTAATTGAAGATGGTGAACCAGTTGAATTTGATGAGCCATTATTTATCATCGAATAACCATCAACTGTTTACTGCTGACAATCGGATAACTTGCTGTTGTCTTATTGATTAATCAAATTATTTGGAAAACAAAGATGCTTGATAAAGTTGTTATTGCCAATCGTGGAGAAATTGCTCTACGAATATTGAGAGCCTGTCGAGAGCTGGGTATTAAAACAGTTGCCGTGCATTCAACTGCAGATGAAAATTTGATGCACGTTAAGTTAGCAGATGAATCTGTCTGTATTGGACCGCCTTCACCGCTTGAAAGTTACCTCAATATACCAGCAATTATTGCTGCTGCTGAGGTAACCGATGCCGTGGCGATACATCCTGGGTATGGGTTTTTGGCTGAAAATGCAGATTTTGCCGAGCAAATTGAAAGAAGTGGTTTTACTTTTATTGGGCCAACTGCAGCAAGTATCAGATTGATGGGAGACAAAGTCTCTGCGATTACCGCGATGAAACGGGCCGGTGTACCTTGTGTTCCAGGTTCTGATGGGCCGCTTGGTGATGATGATAAGGAAAATCTCGCTATGGCCAAGCGAATTGCGTATCCGGTTATTATTAAGGCATCCGGTGGTGGTGGTGGTCGAGGTATGCGAGTAGTAAAACGTGAGGAAGATTTAGTCGAGTCAATCGCAATGACTAAAGCTGAAGCCAAAGCTGCATTCAATAATGATGTTGTTTATATGGAAAAATTTCTCGAAACACCTCGTCATGTTGAAATTCAAATAATGGCAGATAACCATGGAAACGCTATTTACCTTGGGGAAAGAGATTGTTCGATGCAGCGTCGTCATCAGAAAGTAGTCGAAGAAGCTCCGGCGCCTGGTATTACTGAAGAAAAAAGACGTTTTATTGGTGAAAGATGTGTTCAGGCTTGTGAGCAAATTGGTTATCGTGGTGCTGGTACTTTTGAGTTTCTCTATGAAAAAGGGGAGTTCTATTTTATTGAAATGAATACTCGCGTACAGGTTGAGCACCCTGTTTCTGAAATGGTATCAGGTGTTGATATTATTAAAGAGCAATTACGAGTTGCTGAAGGCCAGCCTTTGTCTTTTAAACAGTCAGATATTAAGTTGCGTGGACATTCAATTGAATGTCGAATTAATGCTGAGGATCCTGAAACATTTATACCATCACCTGGGACGATTACTCGCTACCATGCGCCGGGTGGACCTGGAGTAAGATGGGATTCTCATATTTATTCAGGATATCGAGTGCCACCTAACTATGACTCAATGATTGGTAAGTTGATCACATATGGTGAAACTCGAGAAGTTGCTATGGCTCGCATGCAGATGGCGCTTGATGAAGTTATTATTGACGGCATAAAGACCAATATTGAACTTCAGCGCCGTATCATGGCAGATGAAAACTTTCAGAAAGGCGGAACTAATATACATTACCTGGAACATAAACTGGAAGCCGAAGCTCAGTAACCGGTCTGTTCTGACTGTGATAAAAAAAGCCCGCAGGTGGACGCGGGCTGAATCAGGGGTCAATATTTAAACACCCGCTTAGTCAAGAGAGTGCTTTTCCATCCTATGAAAATTTAGTATTCGATACTGAGACCAGCTTAACACTTTGACTATATTTGTGATTGTTTCACCCATCTTTGCATATAAATACGGGAACAGAGTTGGTAAAAGTCGCATTATCGACTTAGCTTTTACTGATTATCAACCTAAACTTATTCCTCGAATTTATAGTTAATCTGGTTTAATTAGCTCTATTTTTATTTCTGATATTCGGATTGAGGGTATTAAGTAAGTGAAAATTATTACTTTTACTTGATTGAAGATGTTTTCCCTGACTGTCTACAATAATAAAATTGGCTTTGTGGGCGCCATAAGCTACCTTTTCTGCAACAACACTTAAACTGCCTGGTTGGCTCTTAATCAGTTTTCCATCAATAAAGAAGCGAACACTATGCCCACTATGCAGATCAGGTTGAAGAGAAGCGGTTAGTGTCACTTCGCCTGCATTGTTTCTGACGACACCCTGCTCGGCAGGTTCTGTCAGTGTTAGTGTTTTGTAGTTACCTGCTGATAAATTGGAGTCCTCATTGAGGGAAGTGATCAATGGTGTCTCTTTAATCACCGCTTTTTTGATTTTGGTTGTAGGGACAAGTTTCATTTCAATTTCTTCAGCATCTTTATGAGGAACATCTGAAAAATGGGTATTCCCATCTTTATCAACCCACTTATAAAGTTTTTTCTTTTCTTCCGCAGAAGTATTGAAGGAGAATATACAAGTTAAAACTAGAAAAGAAATAAGTGACTTCATTTTATGACTCCAGTTGACAGCTTTTAGACTAAATTAACAAAAAACCAGAGTTTTGCAAAAATAATTGTAATTTTTGTCGATAGGTGGTGCTATTTAATTGTCCAGGGGGAAAACTTAGCTGAATCTAATTAAACAAAAGCCCGGATAACCGGGCTTTTGTTGCTGAAATTAGTGACGGTTTATCGAGCCTATAAACTGTAATACATTTCAAATTCTGCAGGGTGCGTTGTCATGTTGACATAGGCTGCTTCTTCACGTTTTAGCTCGATATAAGAGTTGATATAGTCATCACTAAAAACGCTACCTTCAGTGAGGAACTCTCGATCTTTA
>CBDUHU010000196.1:0-6620 GCA_965366725.1 uncultured Kangiellaceae bacterium | reverse complement strand
CATTTTATGGACACCCAATTTTAATAGGATCAGATAAGAGGACAGCCAAAAAATTATTTTAATAGAACCATTTGTTTTTTATACTTTCAGGCGAATGTACGAGTGAATTTTTTGAAACGCAATCAACAATAGGCATATTAGATAAAGTAATTAAAAGACTGTCTATTGGACTCAACAAAACGCCCTTCGCCCGAACGGCTACTCACGATCAGATAAAAAGGATGCGTATTCGGAAGTAATGAAAATCTGTTTGAGCATAGCGAGTTATTTTCATCCGAAGGAGCGCTGACAACAAAGATCAAGTTCCAGACTATAATACACTCAAGTGCTCATCTTACTAGTGAGTTTCAGTGGAAAGCCCTTTTGGGTACTATTGTGGCTTAACAAAAGTACCTCGCATGCAAGCATAGCGATGCGAAACCGCTTTTGAATTTGTCTTTTCTATCATTAAAATGAAGTTAATTACCACATCTCGATCCTAATCAAGCTTTCCTGTTTTAAGGGCACTGATTTCCGGGTGCGCAGCAGACTCCTGAAGCAACAACTCCTGTTGCCGAAGAGAAAGTTCCTGACGATGTTCAAACCATGAATGCCAGATAACCGGTAGGATGATCAAGCTTATTCCAGCAATTGTCCACAGATCGACCGATTCGTGAAATATTAACCAGCCGAGCCCGGCTGCGAAAACTAGTCCTGAATATTCCGCCACTGCAATAGCACTCGCATCAGCTTTTTGAAAAGCAAGTATACAGCAGCCTTGATAGGCGACCAGGCAGAGGCAGCTGCCTGTTGCCAGATAAATAAGATCTAAGGTGACTGGTTGCCAGTTGAATGCGGCAATTATGCCAAAAAGTGGAAGTACAAACAGGTTACTCCAGAAAATGGTGCTGACAACACTGCTATTCAGGGGAAGCCATTTGACGGAAATATTGTAGGCTGCGATAGCACCAGCGGTACAAAAAGCAAACAGACTTGCACTACCAAGGTACTCAGGACGAAGGGCAATAGCGACACCAATGAAGCCAAGTAAAGTGATCATTGTTCTTTGTCTACCAACTTTTTCTCTAAAGATGACTGCCGCGAGGAGCAGAGTGATCATTGGGGCGGCATAAAAAATTACATTTGCAGTTGCCAGTGGCAGGTAAATGAGAGCGATAACTGCTGATGGTGCACCAATAGTGGTCATAGAAGCTCTAAATGCATGAACCCTTGCATCGTCCAGTTTTCTGCGTTTAGCGGGAAGATTTAGCCAGAAGGGGAGGAGTATCAGCAGTACTGCAATCTGGCGAAAAAATAAATATTGATAAATTCCTACATCAGCAGCTAGCAGTTTGACGATTACATCAACCAGAGTAGAAAAAAAATTGCCTAATATTAGCGTTAGCAGGGCAATGATGATTAGGTTTTTTTTTCTCATATTTTTCAGTTGGGCCTTATCAAGTAGAAAATGCAAACAAGGGTGTTGCAATTATCGACAGTTCGCCGCAATACGCTCCATTCCAATATGAGGTATACCATCTTCAAGGTATTCCTGACCGACAGGGTTGAAATCATGTTGTTGATAATATCCTTGAAGGTGGGATTGAGCCGAGATATGGCAAGTCAGATCTGGCCAGAGTTGGTCTAATGTCTGATTTGCTTTGATTAACAACTGGTGTCCAATGCCCGTTCCGCGATGTTTCTGGTGGCTGACAACTCGACCCAGTGAAGGCATTTCCGGGTAACTGGTTCCCGGCGGCAGAATTCTCAGGTAACAGCTTATATCGTCACCGTCTTTGGCAAACAAATGCAATGCTTGCGGGTGCTGATCTTTATCATCAAGATCACTATAAGGGCAGTTTTGCTCTACCACAAATACATCCACTCGTAACTGAATTATTTTATACAGTTCAAGTTTTGTTAGTTCGTCAAATGATTTCTGATACCACAACATTCAAATACTCCTCATTTTGTTGCGGTTAATTTAAGTCAATTGAGTAGTGCTGTCATTAACAAATGTTAATGGTTAAGAAGTTAATCACTAATTTAACTAACTAAGGCCGGCACGTTTTTTTATACGGCTTAAACTCACTGGGGTTAACCCAAGGTAAGAGGCGATCAGAGTTGCTGGTACACGATTAACCAATGCAGGAAATAGTTGATAAACTTTCAGTACTTTTTGTTCATTAGAATGGAGTAATAACAACTCTTCTTTGATTTCTTTGTAGAGTAAATGGCGCTCTAACTGGTGGATGTGATAGTTTTTCCAGCTGGAAAAATCCTCGACTAGTTGTTGATAAATCTGAACCGGTATTTGAACTAATTCACAGGTTTCTTCTGAACGCACTGAATAAGGTAATGGTTTATTATCCAGTAGCGAACGCATACCAAAAATAATGTCACCCTCCCAATAAAACTCCTTGCTAAACTCTTTGCCTTCTTCTGTGATAAAACGTGCTCTTAATAGGCCATTTTTGACCAGGTAGATATATCGACTACGGGTATTCGTTTCGATTAACGAGGTATTTGCTTTTAGCGTGATAAATTCTGCTGACTGCTGAAGTCGCTCGAAGCCTTCTTGTGGCACAGGTGTTGAGCCGCTAAGTAACCTGAAAAGAGTTGAGTTATTATTGTTCATTTAACTGAGCTTTGTCTTAGGGCTGAAAACAGTATTTCGGGTTAACATTCAAGTTTTCTAATTTATTGATTTATAATACTATTATTAACTATCAATGTGTATTTAATCAGTTATCTTAACATAGGAATAATATCTGGGCAGGTATTTAGAATCGCAGAAAAAGTTGCAGTAGTATTAATTGTGAAGGTAAGGAATTTGGTCGCGCTTGCCTGTTTGTTGATATGAATAACTTCTACTGTTAGAAGGCATTTCGATCAACAATACAAAGCAAGCCCGTGCAACCTAAGACCCATGACTATTTATTTAGTTCATCAAATAATTTCAGATTTAATCGAACTTATCTTTCCTCAATTATTAATATAAATAATATGCTTTAGTTACAATTACTTGGAAATATATTGCTAGATAATCAATGAGGTACGACCAGTTAAAAAAGATTGTCGGAAAAGAAAATATGGTTAATGTTACACTTGGAGCTGGTTGTTTATTAGCCAGTTTTAAGGAAGGGAAAAGGAATTCTGATTATCCGTTTAGTTTATCTATCGATGGCACAGAATTCATATAAACGTCTGTTTTATTTTTGTTGGTAATTTCTTTTTACCCTGAATTTAACAAGATTACGTTATAATTAAAATAGTGATTACTAACAGGGAATTTTTATGTTTTTAAATTATTTTGCATGGATGATGAAAATCTGTCTTTGTCTACTCATACTCAATGGTTGTAGTACGACTAAACCAACAATAAAGGATTCATTATCTGCCTCTGTCACTGCCACCGATGACGAGTTTCAGCTAAATCTGAATAAGATTCTGTCCCGTTCAGTGATTGCAGATTTCACCCAGTTAAGACTTAACTTTACCGATACCAGTCACTATAACCCCTACCTTGAGGGCTCAACTAATGAGATCTGGGAGGCAGTTAACACAAAGGATTATGCTTTGTGTATTCAGCTTGCCACTGAACGATTACATAGTAATTATATCAGTCTTGATGCGCACTATGCTTCGATGATTTGTAATTTTGAAATAGGAGAGAAAGAGAAAGGTAGCTATCATCGTTATGTCTTTGAAGGGTTAGTTGATTCAATTCGACAGAGTGGTGATGGCCTTACTGCAAAAACGGCTTATCTGATTACCAGTGCTAACGAATTATATTCATTTCTTGCCATTTCCGGATTGGAAGTTAAAGGTCAGTCCTTGGTTAATGAAAATGGAGGAGCTTTTGATTTAATGCAAGTTTATGATCCCAGAACAGAACAGGAGTTTTCCCTTTATTTTGATATTTCTTTGCAGATCAGTAAAGGTATGAAATTTTTAGACTAACGCTAAATGATAATTGATAGTCTCTCGTAACCGATCATTTTATCTGCACCATTAGGTTACTGATAAAAATCATATTTCTATTTGTTATTGGTGTTAGACTGTCTTTTAAAATATTTATGGTCATATTCAACGCTGGACACCCGATAAATTAAGAGTATCTATCAGTGATAACAATTATTCCCCAACACACATTTAATAAGATCCCATGGAAAAATGGTCAGGGTTCAACCTTAGAACTTGCGATCAATCAAAATGGTTCTCTGGATGACTTTAATTGGCGATTGAGTATTGCCCAGGTTAATCAGGATGGCGCATTTTCTGACTTTTCCGGTTATACCAGAAATCTGGTTTTAATTGATGGTCAAGGCATGCAACTGAAACACAACGAAGCTCAAATTGACCTTCTGGAAAAATTTCTGGATTTATCAACTTTTGATGGTGCTGATCCGACTAATGCGACTTTAATTTCCGGGCCAATAACTGATTTTAATCTGATGACTAAAACCGCAGTTCATGATGCGACTGTTGATACTTTTCCGGGAATAAATACGGTGACGCTAAAAGCTGCAAAGTTGAGGTTTATTTATTCACCAACGACACAGTTGAAAATTTTATCTGCGGAGACACAGTTGGAACAACTGGTGATAGCCGGTGATCTGGTGCAGATCGATGACAATGAAGTCAGCGATTTGATGGTTACTGGCAGTGATCTTATTCTGGTTTATATTAATTAACTGTAGTTTAAAGATGTAGAGCGAAAAAGTATTATTGTTTTAGTTTTTTAAATAGTGATTAATGTGAGGGACTAGTATTCTGACTGTGGGAGAGTGCCAATGAAAGCTGTATTTTATCATCATTTTTGCCAAAAGCCTGTGATTGAAGAGTTGCCAGATCCAACGGTTAGCACCGATAGTGTTGTGGTCAAGGTTATGGCCAGTGGGGTATGCCGCAGTGACTGGCATGGCTGGCAGGGTCATGATTCGGATATTAGTTTACCCCATGTTCCAGGGCATGAGTTTGCAGGCAAGATAGTAGAAGTTGGTGGTAATATCACACGCTGGAAAGTTGGCGATCGTGTAACAGTGCCATTTGTCGGGGGTTGTGGCGGTTGTCCTCAATGTTACTCTGGAAATCAACAAGTCTGTGATCATCAGTTTCAACCGGGGTTCACTCATTGGGGGTCATTTGCCGAATATGTAGAAGTCCAATATGCTGAAGCAAATCTGGTGAGGCTTCCTGATGATATGGATTATACGACCGCAGCCAGTCTGGGGTGTCGCTTTGTTACCGCATTTAGAGCTATTGTGGATCAGGGAAAAGTTTGCGCTGGTCAATGGGTTGCCATTTATGGATGTGGCGGTGTTGGTCTGTCGGCAATCATGATTGCCAACGCACTTGGGGCCAGGGTTATTGGCGTTGATATTGATCAGGAAAAACTTAATTTTGCAGCAAAACTAGGGGCAACCGCGTTGGTTAATGCATCTGATGATGTGGATGTTGTTACCAAGATTAAAACGCTGAGTGGTGGTGGCGTTGATGTTTCGCTGGATGCTTTGGGCAGTGCTCAAACCTGTGTTAATTCGATTAGTTGCCTGGCTAAGAGAGGAAAGCATATTCAGGTCGGACTGTTAGTTGGTGAACAAAGTTCGCCTTCGGTTCCTATGGGGCTGGTACTATCAAACGAACTTGAACTGATCGGTAGCCACGGTATGCAGGCACATCGTTATCCGCCGATGTTGAATATGATTCAGCTTGGAAAGCTGATGCCGCAAAAGCTTGTAGGACAGAAGATTAGTCTAGCTCAGTCTGTTGATGTTCTGGTGAATATGGATCAGTTTAATGGCCATGGTGTGACCGTAATAACGGAGTTTTAGAAGACCGAGATAATTAATTGATAACTCTGTGAAGTCGCGAAAAATGGGCTAGTGGTTTACTTGTTTTCAAACTACTGCTATTTTAGTTCTGTGACCAGGGGGCGGTCACATAGATGTAGTATCAATAAGCAATGGAAACTGATATCTGCAACAATTAATGGAACTAATTAGCGAGTTAACTAAATGGAATTATCGATCTTTGAAACAACCGCACGGCGTGCTGAAAACCTGGCATCCAGTCATTTTAACTTATATAAAACTAAACTAATTCTTTTTGCCCTTGCGGGATATCTGGTTATTTTTAGCCTGTTGACGCTTGCGATAGGCTCATTAGTCGGAATTGGTTATCTGGCCATTTTCTATACTGGCTGGATCATTCTATTAGTAAAGAAAAAGGTTATATTTTTGATTATTCCAATGATCTGGATGCTGCTAAAGGCCTGCTGGGTAAGAATTGAAGCACCAGAAGGTTTTGAGTTAAAAGCTAAAGACTATCCAGAATTATTTGAGCAGATTGAGCAGTTAAGAAAAGTGCTTAAAGCTCCCAAAATTCATCGGGTTATTTTAACTCAGGAAATGAATGCCGCAATTGCTCAAACGCCTCGTTTAGGTATTTTTGGTTGGCAAAAGAATACCCTGGTACTGGGAATGGAATTGTTATTAGTTTTGTCGACTAATCAGACCCGTGCCGTGATTGCACATGAGTTTGGTCATCTGTCGGGAAATCACAGCCGTTTTAATGGATGGATTTATCGAGTGAGATCCAGCTGGTTTCAGATCATGCAGGCATTTGACCAACAAAGT
>CBDUHU010000195.1:0-6634 GCA_965366725.1 uncultured Kangiellaceae bacterium | reverse complement strand
TACAAAAGCAATACCCAGAGATAGTTGACTTTTATTTACCTCCAGAAGGGTGTTCATATAGATTAGCTGTGGTGACCATCAAAAAACAGTATCCTGGGCATGCAAAGAGAATCATGATGGGGGTATGGAGTTTCTTACGTCAGTTTATGTATACTAAGTTCGTTATTGTGACTGATGATGATGTTAATGCTCGTGATTGGAATGATGTAATCTGGGCGTTAACTACGAGAGTTGACCCAAGCCGAGATACTACTCTAATTGACAATACTCCAATTGACTATCTTGATTTTGCTTCACCAGTTTCCGGACTTGGTTCAAAAATGGGAATTGATGCTACCAATAAGTGGCCTGGAGAGTCAGATCGAGAATGGGGAGTTGCAATAAAAATGAATGACTCAATTAAGAACAGAGTTGACGAAATCTGGGATGAACTAGGTCTATGAATGAGCTCAACTGCGTAACTTTAGATATAAAAAAACTGACCGAACAAATTTTCAGAGTAAGACTGAAACCTTTAGATGATAAGCCGTTTGAATTTGAGGGTGGCCAATATCTTTATCTGTTAATGCCTGATGGTAAGAGAATACCACTCTCTATCGCGAGTGCTCCTGAAGAAAAGCAATTTATCGAGTTACATCTTCGCTTAATACCTGGGCACGAGCTTGCTGCTGAAATGATGAGTTTATTTCGAAATGCGAAAAAAGTTCATATTGATGGCCCTTATGGAAAGTGCGTGTTAAAAGATCGAAATAATAAAGTAGCTATTATTGCCGGTGGTACGGGCTTTTCACCAATGAAGAGTTTACTGGAAAGCGCTTTTAATAAAAATTTTTCACAAGAGATATCTCTTTATCTTGGGGCTCAATCTCCGGTCGATCTCTATCAATCTGAGTTGGTTAATCGGTGGAATACGGGGAGTTGTCAATTTCGCTATATTCCTGTTGTCAATGAGCCCGATGAACATTGGAGTGGTGCGACTGGCTTTCCACATCAAGTACTATTGAATGATCTTGGTGGAAAAACAGAAGCTACTGACTATTATCTGAGTGGTTCCGCAGCTATGGTTATGAATGTTTATGAAGAACTAAAAAAAACTGGTGTAAGTAGTGATAATATTTTTTCAGACATTCTAGATATTAAGCGAGATATGGGAGAGAAAGTTTAAAAAGCCGACTGAGCCGGCTTTTTAAACTGGTTGTAGATAATTGACAGATTAGCGACTGTATTTTGCTAAAATTTCTTGATATTTCCCGGTTTCTTTTAATTTCGCGAGGGCCTGATTAAATGCTTCAACCGTTTCAGGTTTAACACTTTTCTTGCTGAACATTATCGATACATCACCGCTATGAACTTCAATAGTGTGTGGTTCTATTTCACCTTGCAGTCCTTTTCGTTTGATAGTGTAAGCTGCAACAAATGGATCTTCTAAAAAACCATCAATCTGATTTTGTAGTAAGTTGTAGTAGTTAACTTCGGTTGTTGGAACACTGACAAACCTCGAAGCATAGTTTTCATTGTCCTGGAGCTCAGATACTTGTTCTCCATAGATATAATCTTGAGTAACTCCAAGCTTAAAGTTCTCATCAAGAAGTGCCTGAAGAGTTTTACCTGCATATTTTTCTGATTCACCCGCTCTAACATAGAGAACGAATGATTCGTGCCGGTATTCATCAGAGAACATTGCAAAGGTTTTTCTTGCGGTCGTTTTTGAAGCCCCGCCAAGTAAATCAATCTTGCCTGCACGAATATCATTTAGCAAACTCATCCAATTCTTTTGTACAAACTTGATACTACAACCAGCTTCTTCAGCTATAGCGCTGATTAAATCAATCTCAAGCCCTTTGACTTGGTCTTCAGGGGTTAAATATTGGTAGGGTTCCCATGGATCCCAACCCATATTTAACTGGCATTTAGGCGAAAGGAGACTTGTTTGTGGCTTTTCTTTCTGAGGCTCTGGCTCTGGTGGTTTTGGAGGTTCACCACAGCCGGCCAAAATGAGTGTGAAATAAGCTAAAACGCTAATTAAAAGTTTTTTTTTCATCCGAAACTCCATATTAATGGGGCATTTTTGTTTATTCTAGTTATAAGTGTAGTTCAGCTATTAGAAAATGACCTGTTCTATTAAAGAAATTTAGCTGATCTGGATGATATTTTTGATGAGCCCTCTATAAGTGAGCTTTTTATCGGGGAATAAAAAAGGCGCCGAAGCGCCTTTACTTGAAAATATATATGTTCTTGTTAACTCATAGCTGCTTTAAGCTTTTTCATTGCATTTTTTTCTAATTGACGAATTCGCTCAGCTGATACCTGATATTGGTCGGCTAATTCCTGTAATGTTGATTTTTCTTCAGTAAGCCAGCGGGCTGCGAGAATTTCCTGGCTGCGTTGATCTAGCGTCTGAATTGCTGTAGATAGCCTTTGATGATGATGATTATCCCAATTAGCCTGTTCTAATTCTTGAGCAGGGTCGCTGTTTTCAGACTCAAGGTAGGCTGCTGGTGCGAAGCTCGTTTCATCATCGGCATCATTAGGTAGATCAAATGCAGCATCGCGAGAGTTTAAACGACTCTCCATGCGGCGAACCTCAACTTCGGAGACATTAAGATCTTCTGCAATCGCTTTGATTTCATTGTTATTCAGCCAATTGAGGGTTTTTTTAGCACTACGCAGGTTAAAAAATAATTTACGCTGAGCTTTTGTTGTAGCAACTTTTACAATTCGCCAGTTTTTTAACACAAACTCATGAATTTCAGCTTTAATCCAGTGAACTGCAAAAGAAATCAGCCGAACGCCAACTCCCGGATCAAAGCGCTTAACGGCTTTCATAAGGCCTACATTACCTTCTTGAATTAAGTCTGCCTGAGGCAAACCGTAACCACTATAGCTTCTTGCGATATGGACAACAAAACGTAGATGAGAAAGAATAATTTCACGAACTGCGTTCAAGTCTCCATCATCTTTATAACGAATGGCTAATTCATATTCTTGTTCAGGAGATAGTACTGGTACCGAATGAATCGCAGTAATATAAGATTCAATATTACCTTGAGGTACAGACATCGCCATTGTTGCTAATGCTTTACTCATAACCTAATTCCTCTCGCCTCTCGAATGACTGATAGTCATATTTTATCGAAACAAGTTACCTGTTTATTCCCCGTTTCCTTGAATACTCTCAATTTCTATGGGGATCCTAGCTTAATATCTACCAGTTTAGCACTCTATCTAACGGAGTGCTAATTTTTTAGCACTTAGCCTATAAGAGTGCTAATAAGGTAAAAAGTTTCACTAATAAATAAATTGTTACACCTTGTTATTAGGGTGCTCGTGCACAGCGAAAAAGATGAGGTTAAAAAGGTACAATATTATCGAGGTTCTATTTGACGAATATGACGGCCAACACTTAACCAGGAACCTAGCAGACCTAAACCACAGCTAATACCAATTAATTGGAGGCTTTGTTGCCAGTTTAATCCGTTAATTCGAAATTGGCTCTGGTATAAACCTGCAAGGTTTGCGACTGGGTCCTGTAACCAGATAAGAGATAAGTAGAGTATTACCCAACAAGTAAGCCCCGCGAGCAATCCGTACCATAATCCAGTGTAAAGGAAAGGACGACGAATAAAGGCATCGGTTGCACCAACTAATTTAACAACTTCAATTTCATCACGCCGGTTTTGTACTGATAAGCGAATGGTATTGCCAACAATTAACAGTACCGCTAGTGCTAACGCGAGCCCCAGAGCTGAAGCTGCTTTTTCAGCAAGCTGTAATAAAGCATAGAGTTTACGAACCCAGTCCAGATCAAGTTGAGCCAGTTCAACTTCGTGTATTTTACTAAATCCTGTTAACAGCAACTCAGAAGCTGCCGGAGATGTATGAGTGCTGGCTGGTTGAATCACTAATACTGGCGGTAGAGGGTTACTATCAAGCTGATCAATCGCATCGGCAAATCCGGAATCCTGTTTAAAATCCTCCAGTGCCTGTTGCTGAGTAATAATATCGACTTTGGCAATTCCAGACTGTTTTCTTATCTCTATTGCCAGTTCATTTAATCGGGTTTTAGATAAGTCCGTTTTCAAATAAAGTGAAATTCGACTTGCACCATCCCACCCTTGTGAGAGTGATTTGCCATTGTCTAGTAGTATCTGTAGCCCCGCAGGCAAAGCTAATGCGATGGCAATGACTAAAATAGTCATAAAATTTGAAATTGGATTGCTCAAGATATCTAGAATGCCTCGACGTGATTCAATTTTGTGCAATTGAATAAGCATTTTCAGCTTTGCACCGATACTGGCTTCCTGAGTGAACCTGGCACCTGTCAGTGGTTCGTTATTCATTATTATTTACCATCATATCAGTGTTAATCACCGATTCCGGTGAATCGACCTGATCTTGTACCAACCGGCCATCTTTCATAACCAGTGTTCGATAGTGCATTTGGGCAATCAGACTAAGGTCATGAGATGCGATTAATAAACTAACACCAACCTGATTAAACTGTTCGAATAAGTGCATTATTTCTGCGGATAACTCAGGATCAAGATTTCCTGTTGGCTCATCAGCTAACAGTAATGGTGGTTTGTTAACCACTGCTCGTGCTATGCCGACCCTCTGTTGTTCACCGCCTGAGAGCATAATAGGCGAGTTCTTTACTTTGGAAAGAAGCCCAACCTTGTCAAGTGCAGCCCTTACCCGTCTGCCAATTTCGCGATGTGGGTATCCGGCAATCATTAATGGTAATGCGACATTATCAAAAATACTTCGATCAAATAAAAGTCGGTGATCTTGAAATATCATACCTATATCCCGTCTAACAGCTGGTATCTTTCTACGGCTAGTACGATTAAGGTTTTTATTATTAACAATTACCTGGCCGGAAGTTGCTCTTTCCATCAGACAAATAAGTTTTAATAATGTACTTTTCCCGGCCCCGGAGTGACCGGTTAAAAAAGCCATTTCCCCGTTCGCTACTTCGAAGCTTACCTTTTTTAACGCTTCCTGGCCATTTGGATAACGTTTTGAAACTTCAGCGAACTCAATCATCAGCAACCCCTCTTAACTCTATGTAATGATTACTAATTTATCTACTGCTCAAAAAGGGCATTAACAAAATCAGTGGCATTGAAATGTCTTAAATCCAATTTACTTTCACCAACTCCAATATAGCGTATAGGCAACTTCATTTTATCAGCTAGCGCAAAAACAACCCCACCTTTGGCGGTTCCGTCAAGTTTAGTAATAGTAACACTATTTAAAGCAACAACTTTATTGAATTCAACTGCCTGTACTAGTGCATTCTGACCGGTACAGGCGTCAACGACTAACATGACTTCGTGAGGGGCGTTGGCATCTACTTTTCCCATTACTCGCTTTACTTTGCTCAATTCTTCCATCAAATTGGCTTTATTGTGCAAGCGGCCAGCAGTATCAGCGATAACGATATCAATATTCCTGGCTTTGGCTGCTTCTACAGCATCAAATATTACAGAGGCACTGTCAGCGCCCGTATGTTGAGCAATTACTGGAATTTGATTTCTTTCACCCCAGGACTTTAATTGTTCTACGGCAGCAGCTCTGAATGTATCACCAGCAGCTAACATAACAGATTGGCCTTGCTCAATAAATTGGTGGGCGAGTTTGCCTATAGTGGTTGTTTTACCAACGCCATTTACTCCGACCATTAAGATAACAAAAGGCGTTTTTTGCTGAGGAATAACCAAAGCCTGCTCTACCGGTTTAACAATCTCAAGTAAAAGTTCCTTAAGCCGTTGCATCAGTGCTTCGGTATCTTTGAGCTGTTTGCGATTTGCTTTTTCAGTTAAATCTTCAATAATACTGTTAGTTGTGTCAACGCCGACATCTGCCATTAATAGTAGAGTTTCGACTTCCTCTAATATATCTTCATCAATTTCCTTTTGACCAAGAACTAAGCTGGCAAGATTACTGGAGAATTGGGAACGAGTTTTTGATAAACCAGATTTAAGTCTTTGAAAAAAGGATGATTTTTCTGGTTTTTTGTCTCCAGTCTCAATTTTGACTGTTGGTTTGAGGTCGTTATTACTTTTTATAGGAGTGGTATTTTGAGTAGTTTTATCAGATCGAGATTCCTCCTCCGAAAGCTCTTGAGGCTGAGTTTCAACGTTGTCATTGCGATCATCAATTATATGCGGCTGTTCTGTTTCTATTGCTGAATTGTCAGTCTTTTTTTTACCAAACCAGCCGAACAGGCCTCGCTTTTGCGAAGGTTTATCAGACATTAAGTTCACTTCTAATTACGATTAAAAAACAGCTGGTATGCTACCACTTTATAGTTAAATCGACTATGGCAAATGTTATTCAGCCTGATTATTTGTTGTTCGAAAACATTATTTTTCCGCTGGATTTGCTGGTGGTTGCCATAGCTCAACTTTATTTCCTTCGGGATCAATAAACCAGCCAAAATCACCATATTCACTGTGTTCAGTCTGTTTTAATACTTCGCAATTGCTGATTTTTAGTTTTTCCAGCATCTCATCCAGGTTATCAACTATCAGATTAAACATAAATTCTTTTGATGAAGGTTCAAAATAGTCCGTTTCTGTTTTAAATGGAGTCCAGATGTTGTAACCATTACTTGGTATATCTTCAGACT
>CBDUHU010000194.1:0-6693 GCA_965366725.1 uncultured Kangiellaceae bacterium | reverse complement strand
TGAACTGGCGATGCATGAAAAGACATTTGTTGGTCAGGAAACTACTTTAAGTTTAATCAATGATAATTTTTCTCAGTCTGGTAATCAGCTCGTTGCTAAAAAACTTGCCCCTGATAATTTGGCGGAAGGAAAGACCGAACAGCAACAGAAGGCGTTTAATCATTCAACTAATAACATGGAAGACCCAATAGAGTCAGTTAAGCAAACGATTCAATCGATGTTGGCAAAAGAACTGCATATGGATGCAGAAGAAATAGAAGAGGATGAGCAATTTATTGATCTTGGCCTTGATTCGATAACTGGAGTCACCTGGGTTAAGAGTATTAACGAAGAATTTCAAACTTCGATTGAAGCAACCAAGGTTTATAGTTATCCGACATTATCCGAATTCAGTCAGTTTGTTAAACAGGAAGCTGAGAAAGTCGGCGGATTCACTAATCAGCAACCGGACAACCAACCGGTTTTAAATACCGTTCTACCGAGTGTTTCAGAAAGTACCGGCACTTCAAGTAAAAGTAACTTAAGTAGTTCAGTAGTTAACAGGATTAAAGAATTACTGGCACAAGAACTTCATATGGAAGCGGATGAGATTGATGAAGATGAACAGTTTATCGATCTTGGATTAGACTCGATTACCGGAGTCACCTGGATCAGAAAGATCAATGAGCACTATTCAACTTCAATTGAAGCAATCAAAGTTTATAGCTATCCGACATTAGCTGAAATGAGTCAATTTGTTCGTTCCCAAGCTGAAGAGAAAGGTACCCTGATTGCTGAGAACGAGTCGGAACAAACTCAGGTGGATAGCCAACTGAAGGAGTCTTCGTTATCATCTGTTGCTGCTTTGTCGGATAACATTTTATCGGAACAGGCAAATCTTTCCTCTCGACATTTATTAAAACATAAAAAACTAACTTCCTGGAGAAATCAAACTTCCGGGCGTCTGACGGTAGAGTCTGCACATCAACCGATTGCGGTGATTGGAATGGCAGGGCAGTTTCCACAAGCAAACAATCTTGCTTCATTCTGGAGAAATATTGCGGATGGAGTTAATTGTGTTACTGAAGTTCCGCCTGAACGATGGGATTATAATCAGTATTACCTGCCTGATGATACTTCTACGGCTGGAAAAACCAGTAGTAAATGGATGGGAGCAGTGGAAGAGTACGCCTTATTCGACCCGCTATTTTTCAATATATCCCCGGTTGAAGCAGAAAGTATGGATCCCCAGCAGCGCCTGTTTTTACAGAGTTGTTGGCATAGCATTGAAGATGCTGGTTATGATGCCAATCGGCTATCGGCAACAAAGTGTGGAGTTTTTGTTGGTTGTGGTACTGGTGATTATCAACAGTTTTCAGCAGAGCAACAACTCAGTGCACAAGGGTTTACCGGAACTTCCAGCTCTATTCTTGCTGCCAGAATATCTTACTTTCTAAACTTACAAGGCCCTTGCATTTCTATTGATACTGCCTGTTCATCATCATTGGTAGCGATTGCTAATGCTTGTGATAGTTTGAATTCAGGTGGAAGCGATCTGGCGTTAGCTGGTGGTGTATTTATTATGGCTTCACCGGCAATGCACATAAAAACAACCCAGTCAGGAATGCTATCGAAGGATGGTCGTTGCTTTACTTTTGATCAAAGGGCAAATGGTTTTGTTCCTGGAGAAGGGGTTGGTGTTGTGGTGCTTAAAAGACTAGCTGATGCTCAATCTGCACAGGATAATATTTACGCTCAAGTTGAAGGCTGGGGAATTAATCAGGATGGAAAGTCTAATGGAATAACGGCACCTAATGCTGAGGCTCAATCACGACTACAGCAGGAGGTTTACCAAAAGTATCAAATAGATCCCGCTGATATTCAACTAATAGAAGCACACGGAACCGGAACCAAGTTGGGTGATCCAATTGAAGTGGAAGGTTTAAAAAGTGCTTTTGATCAATACACTGATAAGCAGAATTACTGTGCTCTGACTTCGGTAAAAAGTAATATCGGACACTGTATTGCCGCCGCAGGAGTTTCTGGCTTTATCAAAATTTTACTGGCGATTAAAAACAAACAATTACCGCCTACGATTAATTTTGAGAAGTTGAACGAACATATTTCCCTTGAATCGAGTCCTTTCTATATAAATGAACAAATCAGACCCTGGGAAGTTCAGGCTGGACAAAGACGTGTCGCAGCTATCAACTCTTTTGGTTTTAGCGGAACAAATGCTCATATTGTGATTGGTGAGAATTCCTCTTCCAGATCACAGATTAATTCGGTGAACTATGTATTTGAACAAGATATTCATATCATTCCGCTTTCAGCGAGAAGTTTAACTCAGTTAAAACAGAAAATAGTAGAACTTGCCGATTTTCTTAATTCAGATAAGACAATGTCAGACATCGGTTCGATTGCATATACCCTTCAAGCAGGCAGAAAACCAATGGAATATCGTTTTGCTCTGTTAGTGAAAAGTAGTGATGAGTTATTACATGAATTGCGGCTTTCTATTGAGCAATATGGTCAGACTAACTTACAGGAAGGCAACGGATTAAATTATAGCAATGTCGCTGATCATAAAAAAGATATCAGGCCTCTGAATAAGGATAAAGATAAAGGGAATGCAGTTATTGATGATTGCATTCGAGAGAAAAACACAGAAAAACTGTTAACACTATGGTGCCAGGGATTTGATGTTAATTGGGACAAACTTTACCCTGACGCAAAGCCGCAAAAAATCGCATTGCCATTATATCCTTTTGCAAAAGAACGTTACTGGCTTGACTCTCATAGCGAATCTGTAAATCAGGTTGCTAAGGGGATTAGTCGTGTTGTCAATAATTCTCTCCATCCATTACTACAGGAAAACACCTCTAATTTTTCTCAGCAACGTTATCACTCCCTGTTTAGTGGCAATGAATTCTTTCTTGCTGATCACCAGGTATCGCTCAATTCGTCTGTCAGAGAAAAAATTCTTCCTGGCGTTGCATACCTTGAAATGGCTCGAGCGGCTATTGCTGATGTTATGCCTGGCTTTGATCAGAATGAAGCTCTTGAATTACAGAATATCATCTGGGCAAGGCCTGTGATAGTTAATCAGGAAACCAGCGTGTCAATTGCATTGTTGGAAAACGATAATGAAACTATTGAGTTTGAAATTTTCAGTAGCGCTCCGAACGAGGGTGGAATAGATAGTGGTCCGCCTCAGAATAATATTCATGCACAGGGTCGGGCATACTTCTCATTCTTGAATAAACCTCCTTTAATCAATGTTTCTGAACTGCGAAGTTTTATGAATAAAGAAACACTGGAGACTGCTGATATTTATCAGCGCTTTGAAAAAATGGGCCTGCATTATGGTGAAAGACATCAGGGAATCCGTCAACTTCACCTGGGTGAACAACAGGTATTGGTAGAAATTTCTCTGCCAACCATTCTCCAGGCAGACGCAAATGACTACTGGCTGCATCCCTGTCTTTTAGACAGTGCTTTGCAAGGTAGTCTTGGTTTAATGAAAAATGCTGGCGTCGGTGCAACCAGACCTCCTCTGCCATTTGCCTTGCAGGGGATAAAAATTCATAGCCGATGTGACAATGAAATGATGGCCTGGGTCCGTTTTTCGGAAGATAGTCAAATTGGCGATAGCATCATAAAACTAGATATTGATTTATTTAATTTAGAAGGCGATGTTTGTGTTCAACTAAAAGGATTTTCAACCAGAGTGGCGGAAGTTAAGTCAGTTCCGGATAAGGTTGAAGAACAAACCACTGGGAATAGCGAAGTATTGAAGGTCATGGAAAATGAAACCTTAGAAAATAATCAGAAATTTGATAATGAGTTCTATCAGAAAGTAATTAAAAGTGTCATGGAAAATGAAATTTCTGTTGATGAAGCGGTAGATTTAGGATGAAGATGATGAAGAATTTAAAAACAGTATATCAAGATTTGTCTAATGGTAAGTTAACACAGTTAGAAGCATTAGAATTGATTAAGTCAATTAAGCTTCAACAGCAGGAGTATTTGACTGAAACACTGTTAGTCGCCCCAGAGTGGCATCAAACTTCTATCGATTGGACTACTACTAAAATATCGTCAAATTCGTCAAACACAAAAAAATATGTTTTGTTTTGTGAAATGGAATGTGTAGCTGTCAAAGAGCTTTCCGAAATTAGACCAGAATATGAGTATCTTGAGCTGACGAGCCAAGAGCCCAATAATTTTTCTCAACGATATCAAAACTATTTGTTTAGTTGTTTTGAGTTAGTTCAACGTTTGTTAAATGAAAAAGTTGAACATCAGATCCAGGTTCAACTGGTTGTTCCAAATAGTGAGTTATGTGAAATTTATTCAGGAATAAGTGCGTTGTTTAAAACTGCAGAGTTAGAAAATCCTCGCTTTTCTGCTCAGGTGATTTTGGTTGAAGCAAGTATTAGTTCTGAGAAACTGCTAAAAAGATTAACTTATGACGGAATACAACGACAGCAAAAGATAATCCGTTATAAAAATGATGAACGTTTTTTCTTATATTGGAAAGCCGTTGCCGAACAAGTTGAAATCAGTGCTAAGCAGGCTGTTAGTAAACACTATTACAAAGAGAATGGTGTTTATCTGATAACGGGTGGGTTAGGGGCATTGGCTAGTATTTTTATTAAAGACATTTTGAATTTTTCAGCAAACTCCAAAATCATTATTACGGGCAGAGAAAAATATCAGTCAAAAATAGCAGACAAAATTGAATCTATCAATCCTGGTCAAACAAGGGTTCAATATTATGATGTAGATTTAGCTGATGCTAATGAAGTTAACCAACTGATTATTTCGATAACTAAGCAACACAATCATATTAATGGGGTGTTTCATTGTGCCGGTATGACTGCCGATAATTTTATTATCAAAAAATCATTAGCTGAGTTTTCTCAAGTCACTTCACCAAAAATCACAGGACTATTTAATCTTGATCAAGCCTGCAAAAAACTTAATCTTGATTTTATAGCATTGTTTTCTTCTGTCGCTTCCTGGTTTGGAAATATCGGGCAAGCAGACTATGCCTCTGCCAATGCTTTTATGGATCAGTTTGCCAGTTATCGCAATAAGTTAGTTAATCAGGGGAAGCGCTTCGGTAAGACGCTTTCAATTAACTGGCCGCTATGGGATGACGGCGGCATGTCAATTGACGATGAAAAGAAGCGCATATTGCAACAATCAACCGGCTTGCAATCACTCACAACATCAAAAGGCGTTGTTGCGTTTAATTACTGTCTTGGTTTAGCGGAACCTCAGGTAATGGTGATGCAGGGAAATAGTCAATATATGAAAGCTATATTATCTGAGCAATCACAAAGCGCTGTTAAATCATCTATACCAACGCCTGAGAAAATAACGTCAGCAGAAAATGATGGTGATTTATTACAACGAACAACCGATTATTTGGTTAAAAAATTCTCAGGACAGCTTAAGATACCTGCGCAACAACTTGATCCAGCAGCACCTCTGGAACGATATGGTATTGACTCCATACTCGCAATGAACTTGACCAACCAACTGGAAAAAACATTTGGCTCCTTGTCAAAGACTCTGTTTTTTGAATATCAAACTGTTAGTGAACTTGCGCAATACTTTGTTGATGCTTTTAGCAACAAAATTGCTAGCTTGTTTAAGTTGGAGCAAGTTAGTTTAAATAGCGTTGGTGCAGGTACTATTGCCACTCATGCAAGTCAGGTAAAACCTATTGCAGAGAGAAATTCCGAAAATACCAGTCTTAGCAAAAGAACTTTTACCCGTAAACGAAAAAATATCGGAGTAGACAACGAGAAGATCTCATCAGTAATAGACGATCATGATCGGGTTGCCATCATTGGACTAAGTGGTCGTTACCCCGAGGCATATGACATTGAACAGTTTTGGGATAATCTGAGCAATGCGAAAGACTGCATTATCGAAGTGCCAGAAACACGTTGGAACTGGCGTGAACATTTTAGTGAAGATCGCACTGAAAGTGGACGTCATTACAGTAAGTGGGGCGGATTTATTGAAGGCGTCGATGAATTTGACCCTCGATTCTTTAATATATCGCCTCGTGAAGCTGAAACCATTGATCCGCAAGAGCGACTGTTTTTACAACATGCCTGGATGGCAATTGAAGATGCGGGATATACACGTGATAGCTTGCAAATTTCCCATAGCAATAATCAACCTGGTCAGGTTGGGGTTTATGCTGGGGTGATGTATGGTGAGTACAATCTATCTGGCAGTTTAGCCAGTATCGCCAATCGAGTTTCCTACACCCTGAACCTTCATGGTCCAAGTATCACACTGGATACGATGTGTTCATCTTCGCTTACTGCAATTCATCTCGCTTGCCAGGATTTAAAAATCCGACGCACCGATTTAGCGATTGCCGGTGGGGTGAATATTAGTGTTCATCCAAATAAATATCTAATGTTAAGTACTGGTCAGTTTATTTCCAGTGATGGTCATTGTCAGAGTTTTGGTGAAGGCGGCGATGGTTATATTCCAGGAGAAGGGGTCGGTACAGTAATCCTCAAACGCTTAGTAGAAGCTGAGCGGGATAATAATAATATTTATGGAATTATCCGTGCTAGTTCTTTAAACCATGGTGGTAAAACTAATGGTTACACAGTACCTAATCCTAATGCGCAAGCTGCTGCAATCAGCGAAGCTTTTGCAGAAGCAAAAATTGATGCC
>CBDUHU010000193.1:0-6712 GCA_965366725.1 uncultured Kangiellaceae bacterium | reverse complement strand
AACAGCGGTCGGTTTATATAATGCCAGTGTGACTGAAGTATTTATTGATGAGAAAAACTGGCAACTGGTAGAGTCTAACTCGATTACGGCTTTAAAACTAAACAGTGAAATTGGATTGCTCAGCCAACTTTAGTTGATAGAGTGGTGTTGAATCTGGTGAGTGAGAGTTCAATCATAAAACTAACAATAAGGTAGATAACGTGGATTTTTCGATTAGTGATGCGATTCAAGTTCAGTTAGATAAAGCTGAAAATTTTGTTCAGGATGTATTAATTCCAATTGAACGGGAAGTCATTTTTGCCAATTTTTTTGAGGTTGAAGAGCAACTAAAGGATATTCGCCAACAAGTTAAGAAAATAGGATTGTGGGCTCCGCATGTTCCTGCATCTATCGGTGGAAGTGGTGAAAGTCTGATTCAACTTGCACTGCTATCTGAAGTCCTGGGTCAATCTCCATTAGGCCATTATGCTTTTGGTTGTCAGGCACCCGATGCCGGTAATATTGAACTCCTCCATAGTTTTGGCAGTGAGTCGCAAAAAGCAGAGTGGATGGCGCCTTTGGTCAAGGGTGATATTAGAAGCTGTTTTGGTATGACCGAGCCTGATACCGCTGGTTCTAATCCTACATTATTGGAAACACAGGCGAAGCTTGATGGTGATCAGTGGGTTATTAACGGTAAAAAATGGTTTACTTCAAGCGCTGACGGCGCAACCTTTTGTATTGTGATGGCAGTGACCGATCCTAATGCGGCTAAACATCAACGAGCCAGTATGATTATTGTACCGACTGATACTCCCGGATATCAACTGGTGAGGAATATATCGGTCATGGGTGAAGCCGGATCTGGCTATTTTAGTCATGCTGAAATTTGTCTGGAAAACTGTCGAGTTCCAAAAGATTATCTGATTGGTGAAAGAGGCAGTGGTTTTGCACTTGCCCAAACACGATTGGGACCGGGTAGAATACACCACTGCATGCGTTGGTTAGGCATCTGTCGTCGAGTGTTAAAAGAAATGATTTCGCGTACTCAACAGCGAAAAATAAATTCGAGCCAAACGCTTGCTGATATGCAGACCATTCAAAACTGGATAGCTGAGTCGGTGGCGGAAATAGAAGCTGCGAGAACATTGGTATTACGAACTGCCTGGATGATCGAAAATCAGGGATATAAGGCTGCCAAGGCCGAGATCTCGATGATTAAGTATTATACTGCGGGTGTACTCCAAAATGTTATGGATAAAGCATTACAAAGTCTCGGGGGACTTGGCATGACCGATGATACGATAGTTGCCTACTTTTATCGTCATGAACGCGCAGCTCGAATCTATGATGGTCCGGACGAAGTTCACAAAGGTGTTGTTGCAAGAGAGTTAATGAAAAATTATTAAGGCTATTTTTTGTGACGACAATTTGAATTGAATAACAATAACTCTTTTTGATAATACTCATTAACCATGATAGCAACAATTTCCTATAAAGAATTTTTAAAAAATAAAGGGTTAAACCAAACCCGGTTATGGCAGCAGTTTTATGAATTGCACCAACATAAAATAGAGATCAAAAAGCAGCTAGTGGCTGAAAAAAAATTAGCACTGATACTTAATGCCACTTTTAAGTTGAGCCATGAAAAAGGTTTTGCCTTGATGAGTTTGAGAGATCTAAGTCGCGAAACAAAAATGAGCCTTGGTGGTATTTATAGCTATATTGGTAGTAAAACCCAATTAGCATTGATGATTCACCAATTTCTCCCATTTATGTTTAAACGCTACTTGCAGCTTGATGAGTTAACTAATGATACAACATTAACTAATCGTGAGAAGTTAAGTCACCTTATTCAAGGCCATATTTTTTTAACAGAGTTTTTGCGTCCCTGGTTTTTTTTCGCTTATATGGAAGCGAAATACACGTCTAAAGAAATTAAGAAAATAGCTTTGGAGAATGAATCAAAAACACAAGATATCGTATTTGAACTAGTTAATAAAGTTCAGTCAGAGTTGAAGATTGAAAATACTTTCTTAGCAACCATGACAATTAAATCATTATTACAAAACTGGTATTTAAAACGGCCATTGTTTAAAAAACAGAAAGTGACTCCCGAAGATTATGCAGGACATATCGAGTTGCTATTAGATAAAGGATTTTAATATGACTTTGCAAAATGTCACTCAGCAGGCTCGTGAGCAAGACAGGCTACCGGAGGAAGCATTAGTTAACTATCTATTAAATTATCAGGAGCTTCTGTTTCCAGATTTAGTGGAGAAGGGATTGCACATCCAACAGTTTGAAGGTGGTGCTTCTAATCTGACCTATCAGTTATCTTCCGGTGATGTTTCCTTTGTTTTGCGTAGGCCGCCAACAGGTACTAAAGCGAAGAAAGCACATGATATGAGTCGAGAGTACCAATTGCTTAAAGCGGTTCACCCTATTTATTCTTATGCACCAAAAGCTTATCTTCTGTGTGAGGATGAGTCTGTTCTGGGATATCCGTTTTTTATTATGGAGTCAAAGCAGGGAGTTGGTGTGGGAAAAGAACTGCCTGTTGAAACCAGCCAAGAACAGAATCGGACGCTCTGTCTTAACTGGATTAAACAACTTACCAGTTTGCATAAAATTGACATTACTACACCAGAACTGGCTCAACTAGGTAAGCCGGAAGGGTACGTATCCAGGCAACTTGAGGGCTGGACTAAACGTTATAAACAGGCCAGGACACCTGATGTACCTGATATAGATTATGTGGTTGAGTGGCTAACGGATAACTTGCCGCAAAGTTCCGGGTTTCAGAGTTTAATACACAATGATTATAAGTTTGATAATTTTTTGCTGAATAAAGATAACCCAACTGAAATAGTCGCATTACTTGATTGGGAAATGAGTACTTTGGGTGACCCGTTAATGGAGCTAGGTTGCTCATTAGCTTATTGGGTAGAGGCAAATGATCCTGTCGAAATGCAAATGATTAGGCGAATGCCGACACATCTTCCTGGAATGTTTTCCCGTCAACAAATATTTGATCGATATTGTGAAGAAATGGGGATTTCGCAGAAATCAATCACGCCCTATTATGTATTTGGACTATTTCGCCTGGCCGGAATTGCCCAGCAAATCTATTACCGTTTTTATCATCAGCAGACAGATAATCCAATATTTAAGAACTTTGGAAAACTGGTTGCTATTTTACTAGCTGCTGCCATTCGAGAAATTAGAAAATGCGATACGCAGAAAAATGAGGTAAATAAAGTGACTAAACTACACGCAAAGGACTTGTTTGATTTATCAGGGAAAGTAACCCTGATTACCGGCGCTAGCCGGGGAATAGGAGAATCAGTGGCAAAATTGTTTGTCGCAAATGGTTGTAAAGTGATTATTTCAAGTCGTAATCAGGAAGCGCTTGATCAACTCGCTGAAAAAATTGGTGGCGATAATATCATCCCACTTGCTTGTCATATTGGTGATGCTGATTCAATGGAAAAATTACTGAGTAAGGTTAAGTCCCAATTTGGAAAAATTGATATTCTGGTGAATAACGCTGCCACTAATCCATTTTTTGGTGAGCTACTAGATACCCCGGATTCGGCTATAGAAAAAACGATTGATGTTAATATTAAGGGATATCTGAGAATGAGTCAGATGGTTGGCAAAATGATGCGTGATTCAGGTGGTGGGGTGATCATTAACACCGCCTCGGTTAACGGTGTCAGTCCCGCGCCTATGCAAGGTATTTATTCAATGACTAAGGCAACCGTCATGTCTATGACCGCAGCACTGGCTAAAGAAACCGCAAAATATAATATACGGGTTAATTCAGTGTTACCCGGGTTAACTGATACTAAGTTTGCTTCATCGTTAACTAAAAATAAAGCAATGTTAAATCAGATACTACCATTAATTCCAATGGGTAGAATGGCGCAACCTGATGAAATTGCGCCTGCATTTTTATTCTTGGCAAGTGATGCGGCAAGTTATATTACCGGAATCAACCTTCCGGTTGATGGTGGGCTACTTGCTTAAGCGGTAGCCCGATAAAGAGGCTTCGTGTAGAGAGTTAAAAGTATTCAAAGTGGATCGTTTGACAAAGAATGACTTTAGTTTGACAATAATGCGTATCGATGACAATGCTTGATAGGTAACAAGGAGTAGCCAGATAAATATGGATAAACGTGCTGAAAAACTGATTGAATCATATGAAAGTGAGAAAAGGGATAAATTATTAAAAGAATTTAAGTCTCTTAGCCCCAAACCTTTTTATGGTGCTATTTCTTTCTTATTGATGCTGGTGGCGGTCGCTGCTTTTGATTATTTTTATAGTGTCGAAATTTTTCAAAAAAACGCTTCGCTGCTATTTCCAATGATTATTGTAGCATTTTTGGCAATCGATATTGAAAGTAAGAAAATAAATAAGAGAATTGACCTGTTAGCCAGGTTAATGGAAGTAGATTCTGAAAACTCTAAAGATTCAATGAGTGAGCATTAATACATATTAAACTCTGTTAATGGTTACTTTGCTGGCTCTTACTAATCAGTTTTTTACCAGATTTGATGCAAAAATATTCTCACTAACGTTAATTACTAATTAACTTTCAGGAATCAGATATGCAACTAACCCCCTTTCATTTGGCAATTCAGGTCCGTGATATTGATGAGGCACGGGATTTCTATGGTGACAAAATGGGACTTGTTGAGGGCCGAAGTGCCGAACAGTGGATTGACTTTAATCTGTTTGGTCACCAATTGGTCACCCACCTTAATCCGAACATTGGAAAAACAGAAAAGGTAAGTACATTATCAAACTCTGTTGATGGCCATGGCGTTCCTGTTCCTCATTTTGGTGTGGTGATGAACTTTACTGATTGGCAGGTTTTTACCGAGAGAGTTACTCAGTTTATCGATCATTTTATCATTGAACCCTATATCAGATTTAAAGGAGAACCCGGCGAACAGGCAACTATGTTTTTTGCTGATCCTTCCGGTAATGCGCTTGAATTTAAGGCATTTAGAAATATCGAGTTAAATCTTTTTGCGAAATAACTGACGAAGTCAATTTTAATGATTCAAGGCAAAAAATATGAATAAAATGATAAGTCCGAATACTGCGCTGGTTGTGATTGATGTACAAAAAGGTTTCGATAACCCCAAATGGGGAGTAAGAAACAATCTGGATGCGGAAGAGAATATATCACGGTTATTAAATGATTGGCGAAAAGAGAAGCTCCCTGTCATTCATGTTCAACACTGTTCTTCAGAGGATAATTCTCCTCTGAAGCCCGGACAACCGGGATGTGAATTTAAACCTGAAGCAACGCCATTAACAGATGAAATGGTCTTTAAGAAGTCGGTTAACAGCGCGTTTATTGGAACCAATCTGGAGCAACACCTTCGAGATAAGAATATTACGGATATTGTTATTGTTGGTTTAACGACTGATCATTGCGTTTCAACGACTACGCGAATGGCGGGAAATCTTGGTTTTAATGTATTGCTGGTTGGCGATGCAACTGCCACCTTTGATAGAGCAGGTTCTGATGGCAGTTTTTATTCGGCTGATGAGATATTTAATATTCATCTGGCAAGTCTTCATGGTGAATTTTGTAAGGTTGTGACCACTCGTTCTCTGATTGAAAATATTGATGATAAAATCTGATTGCGGTTTTATCAGTGGCTAGTCGATATATTCGAATATCTTAACAACCTTAGTGACCCCAGAGACACTCCTGGCAACTTCAACAGCCTGGTTGGCTTCTTCTCTGGTGACTAATCCCATTAAAAATACTTCGCTATTTTCAGTAACAACTTTAATTTTTGTTGAAGGTAAATCACCGGTAAATAGCATTGAAGACTTTACTTTGCTGGTTAAATAGTCATCGTTTCGACGTGCAATAAAAGAGATAGGAGCGGCGATTCTCACCTGGTTTCGTATCTTACTAACTTTGGCTATTTTCTCAACTTCCTGATTAACCATATTTTTCAGTTCAGCTGTAGGTGCCTGCCCAACTAGCAAAACCAGACTATTGTAGCTAATGACGCTAATATTAGTATCTTTCCAGAGTGAATCATTTTTAAATAGTGCATTAATGGCTTTTAGTTCAATATTTTGATCTTCTAATTGAGTCGGCAATGTTCTTCTGTCTTGAGACGCAACTGCGCCGGTTGCTGCTCCGGCTACAATCAGACCACTACAACTTTGCAGTAGTAATGTGCCAATTATGATTCCTACCATCAGCCAGCGACTCATTTTTCTTCCCCGAATAAGTTGTTATCGATTAAATCACATAGGCTATGAATAACTACCAGATGAACTTCCTGAATTCTGGCCGTACTGTTTGACGGAACTCTGATCTCAACATCATTAGCACCCATTAACCCTGCCATTTCTCCACCGTCTTTTCCGGTGCAGGTTACGATTAGCATGTCCTTGGCCAGCGCAGCACGCATTGCTTCAATCACGTTGCTTGAATTTCCGCTGGTAGAAAAAGCTAATAATACGTCACCTGGTTGACCAAGTGCTTTTACCTGTTTAGAAAATATTTCGCTAAAACTGTAATCGTTGCCGATGGCTGTCATAGTACCGGTATCGGTAGTTAAGGCAATCGCAGGTAATGGCGGGCGCTCTCGTTCAAATCGGTTAAGCATTTCACTTGAGAAGTGTTGTGCATCACCGGCAGAGCCACCATTGCCACAAGTTAATATCTTTCCACCGTTCAATAAGGTTGAC
>CBDUHU010000192.1:0-6715 GCA_965366725.1 uncultured Kangiellaceae bacterium | reverse complement strand
AGTCATCTTGCAATATTGAACCATTTTGTTATTCGTACGACAAACAATCTGACTGTAAAAACAAAATAGACCTTACTATTCAGATCCATTTATCAATTGGCTTCTCACTTCAGTTGGGCGTTGACCAAACAGCTTTTTAAACTGTAATGTAAAATAACTGGGTTCAACAAAACCTGTCTCAAAAGCAATCTGAGCAATTGGCTTACTAGTTTCGATGATTAACTTTCTTGCCCGTTGCAAGCGAATTTCATTAATAAATTGCTTAGGCGTTTTTGCCAGATATTTTTTAAATCGTCTTTCCAGTGCACTCACTGATAAATGAGCATATTCGGCAAGTTCTTTGATACTAATCTCTTGTGCATAATTTTCCTTAATATAATTCACCGGTAAAGCAATTGCCTCAACATCAGATTGCGCTTTTGAGGTTTTGCTCAGATGACGCGTCACTCCATAGGTTCCAATAATTTTGCCCGACTCATTAAACAATGGTCTTTTTGAAGTTGAGAACCAACCGATCTCACCTTCCCCAGTCATATTCAGTTCAAGACGATCAGTAATCAGTTCTCCCGCCATTACCTTTTGATCGTCGTTAATAAATTGCCGTGCAATCTGCGGGGGTGAAAAGTCATAGTCAGTTTTTCCGATAATTTGATCTAATTGCTTAAGCCCAAGATGTTCCAACAAAATTGAATTAGCGTGGGCAACTCGACTTTCTGCATCCTTAATCCAGAATAAAATATCAGGTAACAAATCAAACGCCTGGATAACCTGTAGAACGCTCAACTGTTGAAGGAATGGTTGTTTTAACTTCATATCTGAATTACTACCTGATTAAGATTACTTTTATCAAACGCCGAATTTGTTGCATTGTCAACCGAATTTTTATTATCGCCTGTTGCTAGAAAGGCGTAGGATTTTTAATCAGCTATATTAATCGATCAAGAATTCTACACGCTGGAGCGTAAAAACCAATATGGGTGATAGCAAGCAAAAAATCCGAATGGGAATGGTCGGCGGCGGTAGCGGCTCATTTATTGGCGCGATCCATCGCATTGCAGCCAATCTGGACGGTCAAATCGAACTAGTCTGTGGTGCATTTAGTGGAAACCCAGAAACCAGTATCGCTTCTGGTCAACAACTCTACCTGCCTGAAGAGCGTTGTTACCCGGACTTTAACACAATGTTCAAAAGTGAGGCGGCACTACCTGAACATGTCAGAATGGATTTTGTCGCCATTGTCACCCCTAATCACCTGCATTTTCCAATCGCAAAACAAGCCTTTGCTCATGGTTTTCATGTTTTGTCAGATAAACCAGCCACTTATGACCTGGCGCAGGTATTGGAACTAAAAAACCTGATGGAATCATCTGGCTGTCTATATGGATTAACTCATCCATACGTCGGCTATCCATTGGTTAAACAGGCACGTCATTTAGTATCGACCGGTAAACTGGGAAAAATAGTCAAGATTGTCGTTGAATACTCTCAGGGCTGGCTCGCCAACTCCTCAGATGAATTAAATAAACAGGCGCTCTGGCGACTAGATCCAACTCAATCCGGTATTAGTTGTTGTATGGGTGATATTGGTGTTCACGCATTCAACCTGACCGAATATATCAGCGGGCTTGGGGTCGTCAAAATTTGTGCCGATCTTGAACCTGTAGTTGAAGATCGTCTTCTGGACGATGATGGTACAGTATTGCTCAGATTTGATAATGGTGCCAAAGGTGTCCTGTTAGCCAGCCAGATTTCTGTCGGTGAAGAAAATAATTTGCGGTTCAGAATTTACGGCGAAAAGGCCAGTCTGGACTGGTCACAGATGGAACCCAATAGCTTATGGCTAAGACCACATAATGAAACAGCTCAACTTATTCGGACTGGCGTTGGCAACCTCTGTAATGATGCACAAGTAGCGATGCGCACTCCAGCCGGTCACCCGGAAGGATACCTGGAAGCATTTGCCAATATCTACCAGTGTTTTGCTAACCAGCTGTTGGCATTTAAAGCAGGAAAGCCAGCACAAAATGATGACTTTGATGTGCCCGGTATAGAAGCAGCGATCCGCGGAATGGCCTTTATCCATAATGTAGTAGAAGCTAGCCAAAAAGAAACCAAATGGCACAATTTTCAGATTGCTACAGGCGATATGAAAACATCAAGTGAGGAACAGTAATGCACCAAATCAAAGGACCCGCAATATTTTTAGCCCAATTTGCTGAAGATACCCACCCTTTCGATAATTGGCAGTCTATTTGTCAATGGGCATCCAATATCGGTTTTAGCGCGGTTCAGGTTCCGTCATGGGATCAACGATTTATTAATTTAGCTTTAGCAGCTGACAGTAAAGACTATTGTGATCAGTTGATTGGCACAGCGGCAGAATATGGTATTCAGATTTCTGAACTATCAACTCACTTACAAGGCCAGCTGGTTGCAGTAAATCCTGCTTATGATCAAATGTTTGATAACTTTGCCCCGCAACAAGTCCATGGCAATCCCAAGGCGCGAACTGAGTGGGCGATTGATCAATTAAAACTGGCGGCTAAAGCAAGCGAAAATCTGAATTTAAAAGCACATGCCACTTTTTCCGGGTCCCTGCTCTGGCACACTTTTTATCCCTGGCCACAACGTCCTGCCGGGCTGGTTGAACAGGGATTTAATGAACTGGCCAGTCGATGGCAACCAATTCTTGATGCTTTTGACGAGGCTGGCGTTGATGTCTGCTATGAACTCCATCCGGGAGAAGATTTACATGACGGGATCACTTTTGAACGATTTCTCGCATGCACCAACAACCACCCTCGCGCCAACATACTTTACGACCCAAGTCATTTTGTTTTGCAACAGCTAGACTATCTGGCGTTTATTGATATTTACCATCAGCGAATCAAGGCTTTTCATGTCAAAGATGCTGAATTTAATGCCAACGGAAAAAGTGGTATCTATGGTGGTTATCAGGACTGGATAGACAGGCCGGGAAGATTCCGTTCTTTAGGTGACGGTCAAATCGACTTTAAGGGAATATTTAGCAAGCTCACTCAACATGGGTATAACGGGTGGGCGGTGTTGGAATGGGAGTGTTGTATCAAACACCCTTTAGATGGTGCAAAAGAAGGAGCAAGCTTTATTCAGCAGCATTTAATAAACCCTACGGAAAAAGCATTTGATGACTTTTCTGGTGCAGCACCCGATGAAAAATTGAACCAGAGAATACTAGGTATTGATTGAATTTTATTGGCTTTATAGCAACAGATAACCACAAACAATAAAAACAAACAGAGATAATTTAATGAATAATAATGAACACTCAAAAATTTTTAGTCTGTGTTGTATTGCATTAACAGTCACTTCATTAACCTTTGCAATCCGCGCTGGAATTCTGGGACAACTGGGAATGGATTTTGGTCTGACTGATTCCGAACTTGGATGGGTCAATGCAATGGCATTTTTGGGATTTCCTGTTGCCACAATTTTGGGAGGAGCTATCTATAATGCCATCGGCGCCAGTAAGCTAATCACATTGGCATTTGTTGCCCACTTATCGGGGTTGGTTTTAACTATCACTGCTGATGGATTTTGGGGTTTAATGGTCTCAACATTTTTAATCGGCTTTGCCAATGGCTCTGTTGAAGCAGGCTGTAATCCTCTGATTGCCGAAATTTTTCCAAAAAATAAAACCACTATGCTTAACCGTTTTCATGTCTGGTTTCCCGGTGGAATTGTAATTGGAGCACTCGCATCTAATGTGATGACAAGTTATGGATTTAACTGGCAATGGCAGGTTTCAATCATTCTAATACCAACAATTATTTATGGCGTGATGCTACTAAAAAGTCCATTTCCAGTGTTTGATCGTTCAACTCACTCAACAGCAAATAACCTCAAACATCTATTTTCCCCTTTATATCTAACGCTAGTTATTTGCATGACGCTAACAGCAACCGCCGAACTAGGTACGCAACAATGGATTGAACGTATTCTTGGCGCCAGCGGTGCTTCGCCAATGTTAATTTTAGCCTTAATAACCGGTTTAATGGCCGCTGGACGATATTTCGCTGGACCATTAGTAAAACGATTTAATCCAATTGGCATTTTATTTGGCTCTGCCATATTTACCACTCTGGGTATCTTTATGATGAGTCAGTTTGCAAATAATCTGATATATCTTGCCGCAATATTTTTTGCTATTGGTGTCACCTACTTTTGGCCAACAATGCTGGGCTGTGTTGCGGAGTATACCCCTGATACCGGTGCATTGGGAATGTCGTTGATTGGTGGTGCAGGTATGTTTGCAGTAAGCCTGTGGAATCCTGTTATTGCGGTTGGATAGATGATGCGAAAGCACAGGCGGCATCGCAAAACTTAACATCAGGTCAAGCCGATCTTATTGCTAGTCAAGCGGTATTAAGCAACCTACTGATGTTTCCATTAGCTTTAATCCTCGCATTCGCGCTGTTGTATCTGTGGATTGGTAGAGGCTCTAATAACCCGCAAACTACTGCGTAAGGAACTCATAGATGAAACGGTTTTTAATTTTATATTTAGCGCTGTTTTCTTTCCCCGTTTTGGCGATTGATAATCAACTAACAGCAGAAGAAAAAGCCTCTGGCTGGACACTTCTATTTAATGGTAAGGATTTATCGCAATGGCGAAATTTTAACAAGCAACAGTTAAATCCACAGTGGGTTATTAAAGATGAAGCTATTCATTTAACTGGCAAAAATGGCGGCGATATTGTTACTAAAAAAAGCTACCAGAACTTTATTCTAAAATTAGACTGGAAAATTTCAATTGCAGGTAATAGTGGTATTTTTCTCTTTGTCGACGAGGAAGGTCAAAAAATTTACTCCCATGCTCCGGAAATCCAGATCCTCGACAACGAACGTCATCATGATAATAAAGTTGATTCACATTTATCTGGCTCATTGTACGATCTGATTGCATCGCCTGAGCAATCTCACAGAGCAGCAGGAAAATGGAATCAGGTAACTGTCCTGTTTCAAAACTCAAGATTGGAAGTTTGGCAGAACCAGATGAAAACGATTGATATTGTCATTGGAAGCAAGCGTTGGCATAAACTCATCGCCACTAGCAAGTTTTCAGACTGGGACGGATTTGGCATTAAACAAACTGGCTACATTGGGCTACAGGATCATGGCGATCCTGTTTCATTTAAAAATATTAAAATCAAAGAAATTAAATAATGAGCGAATTTAAACATGATGTGCTGGTTGTTGGTTCAGGTGCCGGTGGCGCAATGGCTGCCTATACCTTAACCAAAGCAGGCCACAAAGTACTGATGCTGGAAGCTGGCAGGAATTATGATCCTTACACCGAAACACCAATGTTTAAGCGCAATGGCGAAGCACCACTGCTAGGTTCAGGTAATCCGGATAAAGATTTTGGTTTTTATGATGCGACTGTTGACGGTGGTTGGCAGGTTCCGGGAGAACCATACACTAGTGGAAAAAATTCTGATTTTATGTGGTGGCGTTCGAGAATGATGGGTGGACGAACCAATCATTGGGGACGCTACTCACTACGATTTAGCGAACATGATTTTAAAGGGTTTAGCCGTGATGGACTAGGCGCAGACTGGCCGATTGAATATGACGAACTTGCTCACTGGTATGATAAAACAGAAGAGCTTGTTGGTGTCTGCGGAACCAATACCGGACTTGATGATATGCCTGACTCGGCGCCAGGCGTTTTGCAGCCACCACCGACTGCGAGAGTACCTGAGTTATTAGTTGCCGCAGCAGGTAAAAAAATGGGAATACCGGTTGTACCAATGCACCGAGCGGTACTTACACGAGCAAAAGACAACCGGGCAGCTTGTTTTTATGCAACCCCTTGCGGCCACGGCTGTTCCATTGGCGCAGCCTTTCAAACAACTACTTCTCTCATTCCCATGGCGGTTAAAACCGGTAACCTGAAAATCATTGCCGACGCAATGGTTAAGTCAGTCAACACTGATCAAGCGGGAAAGGTCAATGCTGTTACCTACATCGATAAAAATTCCTCACAGGAAAATACGATACAAGCAAAAGTGGTTATTTTGGCTGCAAGTGCTTGTGAGTCAGCACGGATCTTATTAAATTCAAAAAATAAACAACACCCTGATGGTTTAGCTAATTCCAGTGGTCAGGTCGGCAAAAACCTGATGGATTCTACCGGTGCTTACTTGAGTGCTTTAATTCCCGGATTAAAAGGTCGTCCGATTTATAACGAAGATGGTCATACCGCCAATCACTTGTTTATTCCCTGGTGGGGACATCAGAAACAGGCAGATGGAAAGCTTGAATTTCCGCGAGGCTATCATTTTGAAATTGGCAGTGGATTCCGCGAACCTGGCTCCTGGGTTTCAGGAGAACTTCAAGGTTATGGAGTAACTCTTAAACAACAGGTCAGGGAGCATTATGGCGCTTACATTGGACTGGCGCTGCGGGGCGAAATGCTGCCAAACAAACATTCTTATATGGAAATTGATCATCAGGTAAAAGATAAGTGGGGAATTCCAGTTTGCAAATTTCACTGGCGCTGGTCAAAACATGAATTAAAGCAAGTGGAGCATGGTTTAAAAACCGCTAAGAAGCTATTACAAACCATGGGCGCGCAAGTTGGTAAGCTGCCATCAGCTGAACAGGCGATATCAAAAGGTGGTCAGATTATTCATGAAGTTGGAACCACTTGTATGGGAGCATCAAACAAGGAT
>CBDUHU010000191.1:0-6731 GCA_965366725.1 uncultured Kangiellaceae bacterium | reverse complement strand
ATATTGAAGGTGAAACCTATCATCTGGAAAAACACTGTGAAGCGATAATAAAAAAGCTATTAGCCGGTGAAGTTATTGATATTATAGAATTTAAAGCTAAAAATATTAAATTTGATTTTTCTGAATCTTTGGCTAGGCTAATAGATACGGGGTATTTTTTGGTCGAATAATAATCAGGGACATGGCTATTCTCGATTTATATCAATTTAAGCAGGTAAAGTGGTCAACCACCTCAACCGATATATTAGAAATAAGGCGCAAAGTATTTCTTATTGAGCAGAGATTTGATCAACAAGCACTTAACGATCATTTTGACGCCAGCTGTTATCATATTCTGGTTCAGGATTTCGATAATAAGCCAATCGCATGTGGCAGACTCAATCTAGATGGCCGTATCAGCCGTATTGCTGTACTAATTGCTCATAGAAATCAGGGAATTGGAACTCTAATCTTAAGTAAACTGATTAGAATCGCGCAACAAAATGAACTGAATCGTATTTTCTTAAACGCGGAAACCGAATTAACCCACTTTTATGATCAATTACATTTTCATCCGGATGGCCCTGTCTATATGAAACAAGGCGTACCATTTCAAAGAATGACCAAAAGCCTGGCTTGAGTATCTTACTTTTTAAGAACTGCCATTGTTAGCCTGGAAATACATATTTTATTATCACTGCCGTCAGTTATTCGAATATCCCACACCTGTGTAGTACGCCCCAGATGAACTGGCTCAGCTTTGGCGTAAACCCTACCGCTACGAATTGACTTGAGGTGGTTACCGTTTACTTCCAGACCAACACAATAATGATTCACATCAACAGCAAGATTAGCAGCAATACTGCCAACAGTTTCCGCCAAAACAATTGATGCGCCGCCGTGAAGAATACCCATTGGCTGATGAGTTCTTTGGTCAACAGGCATTGAAGCCACCAGGTAGTCGCTACCGATATCAACAATATCAATACCCAGATTTTCAACAATTGTGTCTTTTCGGTTGCGCTGCAAAGCTTCTAGCGACACTTCCTTTTTCCAGATACTCTGGTCATCTAATTGCATAATACTTCCTTTTGCTATTTTCTATTAATTCGATCTACCCAAGCCATGCCAAGGGCTGATAGTACAAAAGTCATATGAATGATGACATACCACATCAATTGTCTTTCGGAAAACTCATGTTCAAGAAACATAAATTTTTGTAATAAATGGATCGATGAAATAGCAACTATTGAAGCTGCAACTTTTTGTTTAAGAGAACCAGAATCAAGTTTCCCCAACCATGATAGTTTATCACTCTCATCATCAATATTAAGCCGTGACACAAAATTCTCATAACCAGAGAACATTACCATCACAATCAAACCTCCAACCAGAGCCATATCAACCATCGATAACAAATAGAGAATCAGGTATGACTCTTCTACTTCAAAAATCAAAGGGAAAAAGTGGACAACTTCCTGAAAAAACTTAATTCCCAGTAATAGCAAGCCTAAACTCAGACCAAGATAGACTGGTGCCAGCATCCATCGACTAGCATACATAACCTTTTCAAATGATTTTTCTAGCATTTCTATTTACCAAGATTTGATTGTTGCACGCATTATAGCGATTAACTGAAAAATATCACTCAGATAATTATCGATAAAAAATTAAAAATCCAAGCTTGCCTGAGAACCAGCTGTTGGTACATAATAAACTGAATTGATGCACTGGTTAAGCACTTGTCATAATGGAAAACCACCAAAAGCTCGTTACGCACCTTAACTCACTATCAGAATTAAGCAGTAAAACGCTCAATCACTTTCAGCTCGCACGGTTAAGAATTCAATTATATACTCGCAATATTGACCCACGAATACTTAATTCTCGTGATATTGAGCAATCCATAATCGCCTTTATTCGTTCCAGTCGCAATGCTCGAGTGGAAATTTTGATTCGTGACGAAGCGGAAATGAGAGGTTTCGACCATTGTCTGATTAATCTGGCGCAAAAATTTACCAGTTACATTAACGTCAAAGTAATACCAAAAAAGTTTCATGAAAATCTCTCTGCTTTTTACTTGATTGATAAACGTCATTTAATTGATCGGATTCTAGGTGAACGCTTTGAGGCGAATATTCACCAACTACCCAGCGCAAAAATAAACCAGAGAATAAAATATTTTGAGGAAGTCTGGCAACAAGCAACTCCAGCTTCTCAGCTAAGAGCCCTGCATCTATAGTCAATAAAGAGCAACCGGTTAAACTCTAGCACTTGTGATCTGGCGTTTATCCTTTGTTGCAAAATCGAAGTAGTTCTTATTTTACAATTTATTTCTTCTTCATTATTTTTTGTTCTAGTGCGACCAATAAAAATGCCGTATATTTCCACTTAGCTAATTTGCATCCTGTCCGCAAAACTCTATGATCGACCACTAGCGTATCCTAGATACAGAATGTGCCTGTACATAAAATAGTCAGAGTTATTAAATTAAGTGTTAAATCAGATAAATAAAGAGCTTAAAAGCTTAATGCCGATAGCAATTCCTGCCATTCTTTCTCAGTTGGCGCAAATGGCTATGGGTGTCATCGATACCGTTATGGCGGGACATTATAGTAATGATGCATTGGCTGCAATTGCGATTGGCACCAGCCTGTTACACCCAGTGTTAGTGTTTTTTATGGGCCTATTTCTGGCGTTCAATCCAATTATCGCCCATTTTAAGGGCGGAGACTCTGATGAAAAAATTGGTTCACATTTTCGACTTGGGATAATATTGGCACTGATATTTTCGCCAATTGCAATTCTGATTCTGTTAAATGCCCAGTCGCTTTTAGCGCTACTTGAAATCGATCAAGGAGTCGCAACTATTGCTACTGGTTATTTACATGCCACTGTTTGGGGGATGCCTGGCCTACTATTATTTTTAGCATTACGTTTTTGTAATGAAGGGATGTTTTCAACTCCTGCAATCATGGCATCAACCATTATTTCTATTCCCTTCAATATTGCGCTGAACTATTGGTTTATGTACGGCGGTTATGGTCTTGAAGCTATGGGAGCCGTTGGCGTTGGTTACGCGACAAGTCTGGTTTGGACAATGATGTTTATCGGGCTTTTCCTTTACACTGTTATCACCCCTAAATATAAATCTCTCAATATTTTCAGTCAACGACACCTTCCTGATAGGAATGAGACTCTGGCGGTATTAAAATTAGGATTGCCAATGGCGATCACTCTTGGTTTTGAAATCACTATGTTTGCCGCTGTCTCTCTAATGATTGCAAAATACCCAGCCGAGGTTATGGGTGCCCACCAGATTGCCGTCAATATAGCGTCTATCAGTTTTATGATTCCGTTGGGAATTTCTCAGGCTATTACCGCCCGAGTGGGTTATTTTAATGGTAAAAAAGATCCCTTCGCGAGCCGACTGGCTGGTAATACAGGAATATCGACTTCATTGATAATTTCTGGTTTCTCTGCAATCGCAATGGTACTTTTACCGGTACTTTTTGTCAGTTTCTACACTCTCGATGAACAAGTTATGACAATCGCTGTAGGATTACTCTTTTATGCTGCTATATTTCAATTTTCTGATGGTTTACAAGTATCTTCAGCTGGAGCGCTGAGAGGGCTCAAAGATACTAAGGTTCCAATGATAATCACTGCAATATCTTATTGGTTTGTTGGCTTTCCGGTGGGTTATTACCTTGCAGAATATCAAGATTATCAAGCCAACGGATACTGGATAGGTCTGATCGCAGGGCTAAGCACCGCTGCAGTATTACTATTACGCCGCTGGCTTATGTTATCGAGAATAGTTTAGTTAATCAGAAAAAATTTAATCGTCGTGACTATGACAAATCACGACGATTAACCATAAATCAGCTCAAATTAGAAAGCTTTTTCATAACAGATAGGTAATCTTGAGTAATCTTGTTGGCATCAACATGTCTCGAGTCATTAACCTTCCATTGTCCAGCAACCATAACGTCCTTCACGGGCAACTTATCACAGCCAAATATTGCTGCATCCAGAATCTGACTCCCGTTTTTTTCATATAGAGTTGGATGCTGGCTGTCCAGTACCACTAAGTCAGCCCGATGCCCCACTTCCAGACTACCTACTTTCTGATTGACGGTTGCTGCTCCATGTTTCGCTGCATGTGAATATAAATATTGGCCGACTGATGGGCAATCTTCTGCTACCAGGACTGCCCGCTGATATTTAGTAAGCCTTTGCGCATATTCCAGGGTTCTTAGTTCATCGGCAACATTCACTGCAATGTGAGAATCTGAGCCAATCGCTAATTTTCCTCCTGCCGATAAATACTCCATGGTTGGAAAAATACCATCCCCCAGATTTGCTTCAGTCGTCGGACATATTCCAGCGACTGCGCCACTCTCAGCTAACTGGCTAACTTCCTCCGCAGTTAAATGGGTTGCATGAATTAAACACCAGCTCTGGTCAATCTTATATTCATTCTCTTTAAACAGGTTTAATAACCATTCAACAGGCCTTTGACCATAATAACCAACACAGTCTTCAACTTCCTTTGGTTGTTCTGCAATATGGATATGAACTGGAGAGTTAGGGTTGAACTTTTTAATAAAAGGAACAATAGTCAATAGCTGCTGTTCACTAACGGCTCTCAATGAATGCGGCGCTATTCCAAGGCCAACATTCGGGGTGTTTTGGTACCCATGATTAAGTTTTTCTAATAGTCGACAATAGTCATCTGTCTTATGAATAAAACGCCCTTGTTGAGCAGATGGTGCTAATTCATTGAATCCCGCGTAGCTATATAATACCGGAAGATGGGTAATAGCAATTCCTGCTTCTAACGCAGCATTGATTACCTGATGGGACATTTCTGCCTGATCGGAATATTGGGTTCCACCGTTTTGGTGATGAAGGTAATGAAACTCGGCAACACAGGTGTATCCAGCCTGGAGCATTTCAAGATAAAGATAGCGGGCAACTTTATGTGCATCTTCTGGAGTCATATTGGCAACAAACCGATACATAATATCTCGCCAACTCCAGAAACTATCAGCCTGATTTGCACGATATTCAGAAAAACCTGCAAAAGCTCGCTGAAAAGCATGAGAGTGACAATTCACCATACCCGGAATCACTGCCCCTTTGGCAGTTTCCGCGCCCTCTTCTTTTCCATCAGTAATTGATTCAATTATTCCATTACTGGAAATATTGAAGGTTTTATTGTTGTGCCACTGGTTCCCAATCAAAACTGATTCAGCGTATAATTTCACTCTATATCCAACTATTAATTTAAAAACAGGTTAATGGCGCAACAATAACCAGCCAAATCAAAAATGGCAAGTTTAAGTTCGTCTTAAGTTTGTGGGCTTATACCCGTGCTACTCCAAAATGCAGGTTTCAGCGTGTCAAGAAGTAGCACGGGTATATAACCATATTTTATATTGAGAACCAGCAAAACAACTACCGAGATCCTGATGTCGACAATCTATGATTTAATCATTCACAACGTTAATCTGGCTACCATGGCAGATGAAGAAAATAATACGATAATTCGTAACGCCGCAGTTTGTATAAAAGATGGACAAATCAAAGCAATTCTTGAAAATGCCGATAAGATGCAGGGAGAGCTAGAAACTGAAGTGGCAATTGATGGTGAAAACCGGATAATGACACCAGGTTTGATCGACTGTCATACCCATCTGGTTTATGGTGGGGATCGTGCAAATGACTTTGAAATGCGTCTGGAAGGTGCCAGCTATGAGGAAATAGCAAATGCTGGAGGTGGCATCATTTCCACTGTCAAAGCCACTAGAGAAACCAGTAAACAGGCTTTATTTGATGCAGCTGCAAAGCGGCTTAGTTATCTTATTGATGAAGGCGTTACTTCAATTGAAATAAAATCAGGCTATGGACTTGATCTTGAAAATGAACAAAAGATGTTGGAAGTTGCCCAGGAACTCGATCAATTCTCTCCGATTTCAGTGAGCAAAACATTTCTAGGTGCACATGCTGTTCCCCCGGAATTTAAAGGTAATGCCGATCAATACATCGAACTAGTTTGTGAAAAAATGATGCCGCATTTGCATCAACTTGGGCTAATTGACTGTGTTGATGCATTTTGTGAAGGTATCGGCTTTAATATTGAACAAACTCAAAAAGTTTTTGATAAAGCTCAGGCATTGGGGCTACCGGTAAAGCTTCACGCAGAGCAACTATCAAATCTTGGTGGCTCCGCACTTGCCAGTCGTTATGGAGCGCTATCAGTTGATCATCTGGAATTTTTGCAAACCAAGGATTTGAGTCAATTAAAAAGTTCAAACACAGTTGCAACTTTGCTTCCTGGTGCATTTTATTTTCTCAATGAAACGAAACTTCCACCGATAAGTGGTTTACGAGAACATAAAATTCCAATTGCGATAGCTACAGATTCAAATCCCGGTAGTTCTCCTTGCCTATCTATTTTATTGATGATGAATATGGCAACAACCCTGTTTAAATTAACCCCTTTTGAAGCACTTAAAGGCGTCACAATTAATGCAGCTAAAGCATTAGGACTCAGTCAACAGGTTGGCAGCATCGAAGTCGGAAAACAAGCTGATCTGGTAATTTGGGATATTCAATCTCCAGCAGAGTTAAGCTATCGAATCGGTGGAAACCCCTGCTTGACGGTGATTAAAAACGGTGAAGTAATCTTATCTCGAAAATAGTTTTATCTGTCCAACAACATTTTTCTGGACGAAATATCAAGT
>CBDUHU010000190.1:0-6761 GCA_965366725.1 uncultured Kangiellaceae bacterium | reverse complement strand
TAACTTGTTCCATTGCGATAACCATTCTTTCTGTGGCGAAAGAGCATTTTTAGGCAAGTGAGAGAATAACGCTAACAGTTCCGACTCAGACTGGCCGAATTTATCCCAATAAGAAAAATAGCGACTTAACTGCGTACTACTTTCCTGAAAACTGTTACTCAGAGATTTTGCTGGCGGGTAATCCTCGCCAAGTTGCTGCCAACTCTTTTGTAAAAAAGCAAATGCATCTTTCAATGCATCAAATGAGCTTTGTGCCAAAATATCGGTTTGTTCAAACTCAGTGATTAGCTCTTTGGTTTTCGCACAAAAGCCTTGTTGTTTGCTATTTGCTTCTTTAATCAGCGCAGCAACATTTGCTTGTTCCAATCGCTCTGATATTTGCTGGTTACATTGTTGTTGTGCACTTTTAAACTGCTGCTCATAGTCTTTTATGTAATCTTGTTGGAGTTGATTCCATTTGTTATTCAGGCGCTCTACTTTGTTTGCCAGCTGATCATCAACCCAGGCCTGGTTGCTCAATTTTTCCATCGCCACAACAAGTTTTTGAGCCTGGCTCTGGTTATCATTAACCTCTTTTTGCAGCGCTTTAGCCTGGTTAATTCGATTTCTAACTGCATGAACAACTTGCTTATTGCTCGCTTTTTTCGATAGTCGCTGGAGTACTGATAAATCGCTCAATGCGTCTACAGCCAATAGGCGCAATTCGATTAATTTAGCACTATTGGCGATATAAAAGAGCCTTTCATCATCCGCATTATTAAGCAATAAAGCAGTTGCCATTGGGAGTAGTGAACTAGCAGCAACGGCACTGACTAACTCTTGCTCAGTCCAATGGTTTGACGGTTTGGTAAAGCTATTTTCCAGATACTTCAAACCATCATTTTTTTCGCTGGAGTCAACCAACCGATAAATTTTAGTTGCAATATCACACCATATTTTGACACTTTCGGTGTTGTTAAGTATTGCTGTTAAGGCTGAATAACCAGATACTTTTTCTAATGCGGCCTGACGGACTTTTTGCGAGGGATCGTCTAGCACCAGTTGATTGATAATCTCGGCATTATTAACTGAATTAAGTGTCGCCAGTGCGTTGAGCCTGACATTCTCATCCTGATGTTGCCATTTGGGCTTAAAAAATTGTTTTAGCATGGTAATTCGTTATTGACTCCAATTGATACAGGATTATAACAACTCTGAACAAGGTTAATCATGAAATTTTATCGCTGATGTTCATTTAGTGGGAATTGACGTTCTTATTAGCCGTCTTCGGGCAAAACCTCCACCAGACTGTTCAAAAAACACCCAACACTGAATCTAGTTTAAATCCTTAAGCCAATAAACGCTAAAGAAGCGTCTGCTAATCTATTGGAACGTCTTATTTGATGCGTTTGCTTCCAGATAATCAAGTTCAGTCTGATTAAACCCGCTTCTTAACCGGGCCTGATGATTAAAAGGTCCCCTTAGCGGTGCTTTCATATACTTTTTGAGTAGTTGGATAAAGGTCGAATCTGGGTCTAATGCTAACTGCTGACAACGATAGCGAAACCAATGAGTCCCTGCGCTCACATGACCTATTTCATCATTACAAATGGTGGTAAGAGTTTTAACCATCGATTGATCACCGAGCTTTTCAAATTTATCCAAAGTGGCAGGAATAACGTCTAATGCTCTGGCTTCAAATACGCGGTGAATGATTCCCATTCGATCAACCAGATCATCAGCCGTAGTGATTGCCATTTTCCATAGTTCGTTATGCACTGGAAAAGAGCCATAGTCGTATCCCATTTCCTGTAGTCGAACTCTTAACAGGTTGAAATGCTGTGCTTCTTCTTTTGCACATTGAACCCAGTCATCATAATAGGCTTTTGGCATATCCCGATAGCGATAAACTGAATCCCAGGCCAGGTTGATGGCGGTTAATTCAATATGCGCCAGTGAATGAATTAAAGCCGCTCTTCCTGATTCTTTATTTAATTTTCTTTTCCCCAACTCTCTGGGCATAACAATTTCTGGTTTATCAAGCCTGCCTGGTTGTTGCAGATTTTCCGGTTTGTCCCCTTCTTTCCACGACAAGCTAGCAGATTGCCAGGCTCCGACCACTTCGAGAGTTTGCTCAATTTTAATATCAGGATCAGCAGTTAAAAAGCAGCTTTTGGCCTGTTGATAAAGATTTTGCATAAAAAAACTGAAATATCCATCGTTGAAAGACAGAATATAATAATTAAATGGCTCAGATGAAACTTGATCCAGGACAGCCACCACTCAATTAATATTCTTTCAGAATACCTTCAGCCACCCGGTCTGCTAGTGCCATAATCGTAAGATAGGGGTTCACTTCTGCACTTCCGGGAAACAGACTACCATCTGCGATATAAATCCCCTCCTTGCCATGTAACCTGCCCCAACAGTTAGTGACTGAGTCACTTTTGCTGACCCCCATTTTACAGCCTCCCATCAAGTGCGCTGAAGTTATCACTGCCTGTCCCAGTTTAAAATGTTGACTGGTAATCAACTGATCGATTTTTGTACGGTCTTTTCGTTCTATCAGAAACTCTTCCGCAGCAGGAACATGAACACTTTCAGCACCAGCGGCAAATAATAATTTTGCGGTCGCACGACACGAATTGACCAGTGCTCGTTGAATTGATAAAGATAAAGCATAATTAACCTGTGGTTGTTGTAATCGATCAAGAACTACCCGATTGTTGCTTTTAGCTTCATCCATCACTAAAGAAATAACCATTTGTAAATGGGAATAGTGATTGACCAGTTGGTCTACTTCATTTCCAAAACCTTTGATGTTTCTAGCAAACGCAAACGGTGGATAAAAGCAGGACTCAAGCAAAAACCGCTCTTTTGCTGCAAACTGCTCACTATAAAAATGCTTTGGTGCACCTTGCTGTCCATTAACCGGTTTAGCATGAACGCCGGCCATTATGATCGCTGGATGACAGGTAATATAACGCCCAAGATTTTGGTTGAACTTTGCTGAGAAGGAACGGAGCAAAATAGCCGGGGTGTTAATGGCACCTGCACAAATAACAATCTTACCGGTATTTATCAGGTAATGGCCCATTTCCAGCTTTGATTGTGGACTTATTATTTTAGCAAAAACACGACCTTCGTCGACACGCTCCACTTCACAACCGGTAATGACCTGCACACCATTTTGTTCAGCAAAAGGAATTTGTACCTGAGCAGTTCCCTGCTTTGCGCCAATTGGGCAACCAAGATTGCACTTACCTAAACCTTGACAGTTACGTGTATTAATTGGAAATTGATTACATTTCCAGCCAAGGCTTTCACATCCATTTTTAAATAATTGATTATTTTTATTGATATCGCTTTTATCAGCCAGACTAGCATTATTTTCACTAATATATTTTTCCATGCGGGGTTCAAGGTCACTAAACGAAAGACCTTTAATCCCCCATTTTCTGAGTACTTTTTCAGGTAGTTTAAATGTTACTCCAGTATAAACATTGGTTGAGCCTCCAAGACCTTTGGCAAAGGCCAGTGTCATATCCTGGCTAGTGGTTTGAAATCCCCCGCCATTAAAGTAATATTGCTGTGCCATTGATAGTTCATTTGCATTATTATCGGCAGGTGTATAACGTTCTCCCAGTTCTAATAAAGCGATTTTAACGCCTTTTTGGCATAAAGAGGAAAGTGCCTGAGCAACGGTTCCACCGCCAGCACCAGAACCAATAATCACAATATCAAAGGAAAGTTGCGAAAATTGACTTTTCATTGACTGGGAACTTCCCGATACTTTATCGCTTCAAGCTCTCTTACTTTTACTGGTTTATTTGCGATTTTTAACCCGATCTCTGGTTGCCCATAAACGCCGGCACGGGCTAAAGTATTAAGTCCGGTAAATACTTTTCTAAGTACAAAAATTGGTGAGTCATAAAATTTCTTCAGGATAGTTGTTTTCCTCGCTTGACTAAGGTTAATGAATTTTCGGCGAAAAAAAATAATACTGACAAAGTCTATCAGGTTAATAAAAACAGCCAGTTTTTTCCTGGTTGTTACTGATTGTTGACTAATTAATACCTCAACCAATTGTGCCGATAATTGCTGCTCTGATAAGGTGAATTGACTACTACAAGGAACTAAACAGTTTTGTAAAGCAACAAACTGCAATAATCTTTTGCGGGAGAGGAATTTTTTTGTTTTTCCCATAACGATTATAAGCCTTTCTTATTCTGGTGATATCAATACCGCTCCTTGTTTATCTATCGATATCTGGTCGATTAATAGTCCGCTCTATTATGTGACCAGTTGAGATACAAGTACAGATATTTTATTCTGATATTCATTGAATACAAATTTCTATAGGCACGCCACCATTGCCTGGATAGTTTAGATTAAAAACATTCTTTTTATTAATCTTGCCAGCTATTATTCGCCCGCGGCCCTGTGGTTAAATACGTTTGATAGTTTTTTCAGGAAAGAAAGAACTTTTACTTTTGTGTTTTCTGCAATAAACAATGTGTCACTCTGTTGTTGGCTATTAGCCGCTGCTCCGATTGCATTTGCAGCACTATAAAAAGCAAATACCAAGCGCTGTTCTATTTTCAACCGTTGTGCAATATCATTCAACCTCATTGGCTGACGGCTGAATAAAGCTGCAATAGATAAAGCGTAGGGCAACTTCTCAAGTTTAGTGAAATCTGGCCACTTTGTAAGCTTAACGGGGATATTAAGATTGATATCTCTTGGTATCTTGCCCCGAGAACTCCACAGTGCGATTAACCAGAGAAACTCATCAATTGGCCATCGTTTAATTTCTGTATCGTTTTGACGCATTAATTTTTTTAAGGTTAGCTCCTGCTCGCTGCTATCAAGCGGTTTACAAACTGGTGGCTCTGATGTCCCCATTAAACACAAAAGACGAAGCAAACTCTGATTAATAAAAGTGTAAATTTCATGTTTTTCTGGATCATATAAAAACTGATTATCAAGTAGGCTCACCAAAATCATACTTGTACTGTTAGCATATTTCTCAACCACATTTCTAATAACTCCAATGAGCAATAAGTTTGGGTCAAATAATATTCTCATCGTTGCCTGAGGGTTTGATATATCAATATCTTCATGACGCCCAACCAATCTGGACAATTTCATCGCATCAAATTGAGTCAATTCATAAGGAACAATATCATCATTATCAGATGTTGATACATTGCTAACAGCACTTAGCATATTGTCTTGAATATGCTGAAGTAATGCATTTTTCAGTTCTTCAGCCGGGGGTTGGTTATCTGCTGTAACGAGAGTAAGTTGTAACAGCAAATGATAGAAGTTAACATTAGAAAGGGGTTTCCTGAGAATAAAAGTCAACCCATCATGCTGATTAAAAGCTGTTGATGTAAGAACCACTAGCGGTTTTGAAGGGTACTTCTCTCGAAGCAATGAAAGCACTTCCAGGTTGTTCCGGGTATCCAGATCAATAATCAATAAATCCGCGGAATCGGCTGTATCAACCGGATTAAAGTCAGAATGACAGTCCTTGCTAAAAAAATCAGCAAAAACCTTTACACTTTGTTCATCAAAATCATAAAGTTTTATGTTTATTCCGGAAAGTTCCATCTCCATGTTCCCTGGTTTTAATCAAGTTGTCATAAACTGTTGGCTTAATAACTTACATTTTTAATGCTTATAATCCGATTGTGTTAACAAGCTTAATGCTGGCTGGTTTACCTTCATGATTTAAGTATAGTGCAGTTTTAACATTATGCCATTGTTCAACCAAGTCTAATTAAGCCGATTTGATACTCCTTGTTGGCGCTAAACAATGCGCAATTTAACTTATTGTATTACTGTGATCGGACATAGCTTATCCAATATACAAGCGCAACAAATACACTGCCTCCCAGTATATTGCCGAGTGTAACCGGCACTAAATTATTCCAGAAATCATTCAAAGAGATACCCTGTACACCTTCAAACATAGCAATTGGGATTAAATACATATTAGCAACAGAATGCTCAAAACCGAGCGCTACAAATGCAGTTACCGGAAAAACAATTGACAAAATTTTGCCGGACACATGATGCGCTGCATAGCATAACCAGACAGCCAGACAGACTAATGCGTTGCACATAAGCCCCCGAGTAAAGGCTTGCCACCAGCTTAATTGAGTTTTTGCCAGTGCGATATTAATCGCCGTATCCGCAACAGCCCCATCGCCGATAGTCAAAACGCCTGAAGTATGCACAATCCACGCGGTGGCGACTGCACCAATAAAGTTTGCCCAATAAACAATAAACCAATTTCTGAGCAACGCTTTCCCACTCACTTTCTTATCAGCCCATGCAATAACAATCAGGTTATTTCCGGTAAAGAGTTCGGCTCCCGCGATAATGACTAAAATCAGACCCAGGCTAAATGTAATGCCACCAAGTAACCTTGTCGGTCCAAAGCCCAAACTACTCCCGGTGATGGTCATGGTATAAAACATCGCTCCAAAAGCAATAAAGGCACCAGCGAGCACACCAAGAGTAGCAAGTTGAAGAAATGGCAGTTTTGCTTTATAAACCCCACTGTTCTCAACAAGGTTCGCTATTTGTTGTGGTTTATAGGCATCAATGGTGTCGAGCATTAGCGAGTTCCTCTCCGAATAACGGTTATATCAGACATGGTACATGCTAGTTTACCTGCCTGATCAGATTATTCTATTGATTGTAGGACAATCGACTACTGTATTATCAATAAATTTATCCTTTAGCCAAAAGATAGTCTAATACACTGGTCG
>CBDUHU010000189.1:0-6767 GCA_965366725.1 uncultured Kangiellaceae bacterium | reverse complement strand
AACTATCAATTAAACTATCCCCCCAGGGCTTGTCTTTTACAGTCAAAGGATTTGCAGCCTTTACCGAAGTTCGAATATTTGAGCTTGCCGAATAATGATATAGAAAGCTATCAGCAAGAAATGCTCTTGCCAGGTTAGAGTACTGCTGAGAGATACTCACCCCTCCAAACAAAGTATGATAGTCTGGATTATTCACCATAAAAGCGCCAATTCCCTTCCATAACAAATCTAATGCTCTTGGGTGTCTTTGATACTCAGGGGAAACAAACGAACGACCAACTTCAATCACTTTTCCCAATGAGTTAACAAAGTCAATATCATATTGATAATGGCATCGACTGTAGAGATTGTTAATACCTGATTCTTGTATAATTTGATCAACTTTAGCCATCCGATAACCACCAACAATTTTTTTTGCAGTAGTATCCCATACCCACAAATGCCAGTAATGTTGATCAAACTGATCGCTATCCAACTCATTACCACTTCCCTCATCGACCGCTCTAAATGTCTGTTCCCTACAAATTGCAATTTGTTCCATGAAACAACCAAGCTTTGAATAAGGTGCACAATAAACAGTAAACTTGCCTTGTTCAAAAACTTTATATTCAACCAGTTTCTCAAGTTGCAAGATGAGCTTTGAATCATCAACCTCCATTCTTAATGACGTTAGAGAAAGCTTATCAGTCGATTCAGCTGGTTGTACGGATGATTTTGCTAACAATTCACTACAGAGCCTGAAATACTCTGTAATATTACTTGGACTTCCTAATTGATTAATTTCATCCCGACTTATGGTGTCACCTATTCGAGTATCCACCACGCATTGTTTTTTACTCAACATTGCTCTTCCAAGCAAGAGTGTCCGTAAACGTTTATGAATTAGCCCCGACAAATAAAAGCTGAGTTTATTGGTATCTTTAACGTACATGGGAACTACGCTACATTGATATTTTAGCGCAAGCCGGGCAACCATTTCATTCCATTCAGAATCCTCTATCTGTAACTTTCTAAGATTGATACCTGAAACTTTGCCCGCAGGAAAGACCAAAGCAGCGCCACCTTTTATTAGATGTTTACTTAAACAACGAATTCCTTTCGAGTTACTTTGTTGCTGCCGAGGGTTTAATATATCCACCCCGATAAAAAGTGAATTAAACTCAGGTATATTCAACAATAGCTGGTTTGTCAGTACTTTCAGATCAGGACGTAACTTTAACAATAAACGACTTAATAACATTCCTTCCAACGCCCCCAAAGGATGATTTGATACAAATATCAGGGGGCCACTAGCAGGAACCTTAGAAAGATAATACTGCTCATCGATAGATATTTTAACTTCAAGTGTCTCAAGAATAAAATCAAGTAACTGTTTAGCCTCGGCATCACTGGTATAAGCTTCAGAATCCAACCAACTTTGATAAAGCGCTTTTAACTCATTCAATCCGGTCAATTTTTCTACAACAAACTTAACCAAAGCATTTGAAAATGGAATATCCAGCGGATTAGTATTATTCTGTCCAGTCATTGAGTATTTTCCATACTTGTGTCTCGCTTGTTAACAATTGACAGGTTAAGCATCAATGAAAAATTTCTCACCGACTAATCAGTTAACGGATAAAATTTTGATAAACGTCTTTCTTTTAGCCAATGGCTAACCAGCATCCTTATTCCTGGTGTAGAATATCCGCGGTTACGCTGATGAGCGCCTAATTTAAATAATGTTCGGTACTGCCATAGAAGTGTCTTAATCGCCTCAATAAGTGATGCATTCCTATCCCATATATGGATTGAGTCAGAACTGGCACCATTAATTTCAACAATCTCAATTGTTTTGCCATTTTTAAGTTGCTCAATATTTTCAAATTTTATATCCAATCTGCCATAATTAAAATCAGGTAAGCCAATCATGATTTGGTTGATTGCTTGTTCTAGTTCGGGAGTAATCGAGTCCTTTGCATCCCTAAAAATTGCTCCCCGGCAATGACTGGCAGAAAATACTAATCTGAATTTCTCACCTTTTGTTAATACTCTCTCCCAATTTTCTATATGTCGTTGATAATATAATGGCTTCAGATTACAGGCGCGAGGATCTAGTTCAATTAGTTGTTGTAAAGTCAGAACACCATCTCCAATAACGTAAGGGTTATACTTTAAGGTCAATGAAACAACTTGCCCCGACTTCGCATCGGGCTGCCTGACAAAAAACACGCCGGCTTCAGGCTCCCATGATGCCAGTTTCTGACATAACAAAGGACTTCCAGCAGGATAAGAACTAATTATTTCAGCCAATTGCTGCTGGGTCTGGACTAGTTTTACTCCAGAACCACGACAACCAATATCAGGTTTACAAACAAATGGCAGGTGAATATTTTTACTGGCTACATCATTTATCCAGTTCGTAGCTTGAGTGTCAGCAGGTAAATCAGAAACTAATTGCTTAGACCAGCAAAGGATAGCTGCTTCACATTTATCGGTGGCAGTTGTCATTAACTCACTTTTAGCGACTCCAACCATACCCGCTAGAGTTAACTCAGGGTTGGCCAACAAAGGCAAGGTCAAAGAGCGGTACCTTATCGCTAATAAAAGCCATTGAACAACAACTGGTAAATACATGACCCAGGTTGGCCAGAACTCAAAAAAAGAAACGACTTTTCCATCATGTCTTAGTGGTGGAAGTCCGTCGACTGCAAATATCTTTTGTTTTGATGTCATTACTTATCCAAAAAATCCTGCCGTCAATAGACAACGAGGTTATTTAACCATCATGGAGTATATAAGTCGCATAAACAGCCCCTTTTGTTACACCTGTTTTTTATTTACCGTGAATTTTTTATCATTAACAGATACATTTACTGCTAAAAGTAAGACATTAGCTTTAGCGCTTTGATAATCCCCCGAACTCAATATTAAAGGTTTTTTACCAGAATATGACTTTCAATGGGAGCCACTGAGTGCTCAAGCTCTGCAACCAGAAACCCATTATTTTTATCATAGTCAACGACTTTACATAGGCTAATCTGGTTTGAAATATCAACCGGTTGCTCTAGCTCAACAACAACCTTATGGTAATTTTCCGTGTACCCTGAAAATCTGAAGGTTCCCGACTCAGTTCTATCTCCTTTGCCTTCCCATAACACTGAGCACTGTTTTCCTATCATTTTCCTAACACGGTTAGTTTTTTCTTCACCAGCAATAGAGTGCAATAACTGACTTCTTTTTTTCTTTAGCGAAGTTTCAACCTGTTCTGGTAACTTAGCGGCTTTTGTTCCTTCTCTGTTTGAATAAGAAAAAATATGCACATGTCCAAATTCTGCCTGTCTAATAATTGATTTCGATAAATTGAAATCTTCATCAGTTTCACCGGGAAATCCGACAATAATATCAGTGGTAATATTAAAATCAGGAATAACCTTTCTTGCTCGACTAACCAGTTCAAGAAATGTCTCAGACTTGCATCGGCGCGACATCTTTCTAAGAATTCGATTACTGCCACTTTGAATTGGTAAGTGCATATGTGGCATTAATCGTGGATTTTTAAACAACTCAAAAAAGTTATCCGGTAGATCCCAAGGTTCAACAGAAGCAAACCTGATCCGCTGAACTTGTGTCTCAGCTAAAACCTTAACAACCAGCTCATACAAAGAAGTTTCCAGGTCGGTACCATATCCCCCTACATGAACTCCGGTTAACACGATTTCCTTAACTCCAGACTTCGCCAGCTCATTAATCTCTTCAATCAGCTCATTCAAACTCCGGCTGGTTTCTTCACCACGGGCAACTGTCACAATACAATAAGTACAGCGATATCGACAGCCATCCTGAATTTTTATGAAGGCACGTTCTTTATTACGCACAAATAATGATGACTCTTGTGGATCTGTCGCTGCAATTGGCATTGAGTTCCACTCAATCAGTTCTTTTGCCAACTCTGGGATTTTACTTTTCTCAGCATTACTAACAATCAGATCAACCCCTAGCAGCTCTTGTGCCTGCTCTCTTTCAAGTGAAGCATAACATCCGGTGACAACCAACTTCGCTTGTGGATTTTTACGGTGTAATCTACGAATAGTCTGGCGTGACTTTCGTGCAGCTTCACTGGTCACTGCACATGTATTAATCACGATCAATTTAGCTTCATCAAGCTTATCGGTTACTGAAATTCCCTGTTTACGAAATTCAACAGCCCACATTTGCAATTCTGCTTCGTTCAAACGACAACCAAGCGCGGTCAGGTATACTAGCATTGTGCTCTCTAAAATCAGTTAATTTAAGTCAGTTTTTCTTGAAAAGTTAATCAAGGTCGCTTTTTTAATACCCAGGCCCAGGTCATTTGACATTTAACAGGTTCAACCTGTGCGTCGTCAGTGACAATCACTTCAATATCAATATCTCCTTTATCTTCCTGATGAAGCCGCTCAACCTGCTCTGCAGTGATAGTCGCAACAGCTCTTAAATTGCCTGTCGAGCGCTTTACATAATCAATATGCATCGTCTTTATTACTGGAACCTTGTCGTCAGGTATATTCATTCCCAGAGTCATACCAGTGGCAGTTTCAGCCAGCAAGCTGGTTGCTGCGGCATGAATAGAGCCAATATGATTACGAACTTTTTTTCTATTCTTAAGTACAAAAATAGCATTTTGCTGGGTAAGTTCTTCGCAATGTACGCCAGCTGTGCCAATAAATTTAATAGTTGAACCAAGCGCAAAATCTAACAACCAGCCCCTTAGCCACTTAGGTTTTGATTGTAATTTATCGACAATTTTTGCAAGTTGATTTTTCATTTTAGTTACTCAGTTATATCAATCGGTTTAAAACCTGTTATTACTTTATTTACCCTAATAGCGAGCATTGGATACAGCCAATTAAAGGTCAACTTTCGGCGCGACAATCAATCACGATTCGTCCATGTTTTTTCCGATCAAGTAATGCATTAAAAACATCTGATACATTTTTAAGCGGTACTTCTTCAGTTAAGATAATGTCGAGATTAGTCGGTTTAAGATCCTTGCCCATACGTTCCCAGATAGCTCTCCTTAACGGCATTGGGCAATTAGTCGAACTAACTCCCAACAAGCTAACCCCTCTTAAAATAAACGGAAATACGGTTGAATTAAGTTGATGACTATCCGCCAGACCAATACTGGCAACATTTCCCCACAAGTGGGTATGAGCGATTAACTGCGCTAATAGATCTCCACCTACATTGTCGATAATACCGCCGAATCGCCCTTTTTCAAGTGGACGTGTCCCTAGTTTTAAATCCGCTACAGCACAGACTTTATCGGCCCCAAGCTTAGTCAAATAATCATCATGTTCCCGTCGCCCACTGAGCGCCAGAGTTTGATAACCAAGACTTGATAACATATCAATCGCGATACTTCCCACACCACCACTCGCCCCGGTAACAACAATTGGCCCTTTCTCTATTGTCTGGTTATTCTCCTGCATTCGATGAATTGCCAACGCTGCGGTAAAGCCTGCGGTTCCTAAAACCATGCAATCACGCATTGATAAACCTTCAGGAACCGGTATAACCCACTCAGCCGGAACTCTTGCTTTTTCAGCCAGCCCGCCATCATGACTTTCGCCTAAACCACATCCGTTAACCAACACTTGCTGTCCTGGTTTAAACCGTGGATCACTGGAAGATTCAACAATGCCAGCCAAATCAATTCCACCGTTAAGCGGAAAAGATTTTAAAATCTGACCTCTACCAGTGGCTGCCAGGGCATCTTTGTAATTGACCCCTAAAAAACAAACATTGATGATTACTTCACCAGAAGATAAATCTTCAACATCCATTTGCACAAGTTGATGCGCGACCCCAGATTCAGTTTTGTTTATACGACAAGCTAGAAAAGTCATCTTTATGTCCTACTTTTAAAAATTGTCGCTATTGTACCCCAAAAGCGCAATTTGTCTCCGCTTTTAAACACATTTGTCGCCAACTTAACTCCATTTTATAATATATCTGACCATCTGAATCTGTTCGGATGACATCCGTTTTTTAATAACTTTCAGTGTGTTAGTAATGTAAATAGTAAATCTTCACCAAAACTTAACTTGTCATAAGCACCACAAAAAGGTTATAAACCCTGTTTGCGGGGTAAATTCCATTCGTTTGTTTAAAAAAACAACAATCAAAGCGAATAATATAAAAACACATCAACAGGAGTCATTTTACATGTCAATTAATGTTCCAGCGGGAGAGTTCCTTGGTCACCCAAAAGGCCTTTTCCTGCTCTTTACCACAGAAATGTGGGAAAGATTCAGTTATTACGCAATGCGCGCCATATTGGTTCTCTACCTAATTGATACAGCACAAGGACTAAAATGGTCCAACGCTAATGCGCTTGAGCTATACGGCACATTCACCATGCTTGTTTATTTGACTCCACTCATTGGTGGCTGGTTAGCGGATAATTATATTGGACAAAGAAAATCAATCATTATTGGTGGTACCCTGATGGCTGCGGGGCAGTTTGCTTTGGGAACACCGCATGCCTGGATTGTTGGTCAGGAAGAAACGGTTTTTTATATCGGCCTGGCACTACTTATTGCGGGTAACGGTCTATTTAAGCCTAATATTTCAACCATGGTTGGTGATTTATACGAAGACGGTGATCACCGAAGAGATGGTGCTTTTACCATCTTTTACATGGGAATTAATGTTGGTGCCTGGGCATCAGCGATTGTTGTTGGTAGTGTTGTTGCCGCTTATGGCGGAAATTGGCAGGTAGGCTTTATTTGTGCCGGTATCGG
>CBDUHU010000188.1:0-6787 GCA_965366725.1 uncultured Kangiellaceae bacterium | reverse complement strand
TCTATCTTATTAACTCAAAAACTTAGAAAAATATTCTGGTTATGTATTTTAGATAGTTCATTCTCAAGTAATTCATCACTCGGTGAACAACAATTACTCACGCTATTAATACGGATAATTGAAGTGAGCTTGTTGCATCTATACATTCCGATGCAAAGCGGAATTAAATGTTTAATCAATAAACGGCCAGGGAATCAAAATTCGCTCTGGATTAATGCCCTAAAAGTAATCAGCAGCGGTGGGGATTTAGCTACTTCTGAAAAAGCTGATAAAAACACGATTGGCTTGAAGAATAAGTTAATCGAAGGTCGAGAAAAAGGAAACGAATCAAAAATAAATTATTTAAAAGTTGCTGGAAATAGGAGAACGGATGAAGCTAATCGGAATTATTCGCCGGATAAAAATACAATAACTCATTCACAATCTGGGTTAGATACTGATAAGCATCGCATCCTTGGTGCAAATCACGCGGATTTAAAAGAACAACATGGAGTCACCCTGGATGGTGGGAGCAATTATAGAGCGGTTGAATTTGTTCAGGATAAAGCTGCGGTGTATTTAAATCATCCTATGTTTGAAACGATTTTTGAGTCATGTATGAAAAATGGTCGTTCTCCAGTGTGGTTGTCAAGGCCAAAGCATGTTGACTTGCAAAGAATGGTGAATGATCTAACGCGTGTTGAACCAAAGAAATTGAGGCGACTAATTGGCCTGCTGAGTGGCAATTCAGTTGCTATGTTTCGACTAATGAGTAGTCTTAATTTTTCAAACTTGCTACAAAGAATCAAAGTAGATTCTCCCAAAGAGTCATCACGAATGGCATTTTTAAAAGACTTTATGAAAAGTCTGTTTGCTATTAATAGTCAGCTTTTAGAATCGAATAAAATGGAAGAGATAGTAAAACGAATGATTATTGATTGCTGGCTTCAGCAGCAGTGGGCATCACTAAACGAAAAAAATATCATTCAGGAAATTAGTGTTGAGTTAATCCAACGATATAAATTGCCAGTAAGACAAGTAGTTAATGAGTTTTATTGCCATAGAAAAGCGTTTTCAGAATGTATCTTTATTCCTGACCTGGTCAGTATATCAAAGGGTAATCAAATAGAGCTAACTGGCGATTCAACAATTGAGTCAATCGATAAGTTAGATTCTTCCAGTACCAATCAGGAAGTACCCCTTTCCAATGATAAAAAAATCGTTAGAGGTTTGGATGAAATGACTGCTGAAAGACTTGTACCTGTAATATTTGAAAGTACTTCTAAGGATAAAGTAATTGCTCCCGGAATACCTTATCCAACGGAGTTAAATACGCCTTTTGCTGTTAGCAATGCAGGTATAGTGATTTTGCAGAGCTTTATAATGCCCTACTTATCAAAACTGGAGTTGATTAATGAGAGTGAATTTATTAATCCGTTAGCGCAAAGAGAAGCGGTTCATTATTTACAACATCTGGTTACTGGAAAGAGTGAAACTGAAGAGCAGCACTTAATCCTTAATAAATTACTTTGTGGTTTAGCCATTACTGAGCCGGTAGAAAGAGGAATTGATATTTGTTCTGAACATATTGACATCAGTCATAGTTTGCTTAAAGCAATGATTGATTATTGGGCGGCTATTGGTTCCAGTTCCCGGGATGGTTTTAGAGGAAACTGGCTTATTCGTCAGGGTATCTTAACAGAAAAGGAAGATAATTGGGAGTTGGTGGTTGAGAAACGAGCTTACGACTTGCTTTTAGAGCGAGCACCTTTTTCTTATTCTGTGATTAAGTATCCATGGATGACTAAAGCTATTTATGTTAGTTGGTCGAGTTAGCCGCCAACGGTAAGTGATAATAAATATTTATTTGTAAGTAGAAAAATAAGAAGTGTTTTTTGGAGATTGATGTTTTCTGGTTCGACGAATTTATTGGTTTAAATATGCTATGGAGGAAAATGATGATTGGATTATCCGGATAAAATAGATAATTGGCAAAAGAATATTAAATGGTAAATACAGGGTTTTAATTTTAACAACCTCAACAATGGGAAATTAATATGAACACATACAATGAAAATTTACAGGTGACGGTGAATAATGCGCTCTCCGGGTTAGCCGCTGAGCAGCAAAAAAGAGCGTCAGAACAGATAAGTGCCGAGTACAATCTATATTATGCTCAGGGTGCTGAAATCACTGCTGAAGATAAATTAAAACAAGTGATTAAAGAATATGATTTTGCGGAAAAGGTAGATGGTCAAGGGATAGATAATGACAATCAGGCAGTTAACCTTTTGGCTACTTCTACTCAAGCCGAAAAAAATGTCGCATTAACCGTGACTAACTCAGCTGCTGCTGCCAGTAATGTTCAAATTGCCGCAAATGCCGTTGCAAAACTGGCTGCTGATATTGGAAGTGCATTCAATATAGTCACCGCTGCGGATTATGGTACTGATATCTATAAGATGACAAAGCATACAAACGAGCTAATTAGAAAAACTGCCAATCACGCGGAGCACACATCACAATTGGCAATGGAAGCTTCTACTTCAGCTTCAGAAATTATTGCGAAAGAGGTTCTCAGTGATGTTACTAAAACAAAGAGTGAAGTTGAAAATGTGTTGACAGTAACCGGTGAGCAGTTTTCAAAACTAATTGCAGATAGAACTGCGAAAACGGTAAAACTATCCGATGCCAGTCAGGCTGAAAGAAAGGCTGAAGGAATATTACTCGATGGTGACAGGGAGTATGCTGCTAGTACTAATGCACTGGATCGAAGTAATAAAGAGCTTAACTATGGATTAAAGGTGGATGTTAAATCTTCAGAGACGATTTCAGTGACTCATAAGAAGTTGAAGCAGGCATTTTCAGCGCTGGTTAATGATCCATCCAGCAATGCCGTTAGCGGTAATTTTATTCCGCAAGCAGTTAAAAACTATTATGTAACCCTGGTTAAGTCAGATAAGAAGAGTTTATTTAACCTTGAACTTGCTGAGTCAGTTTTTACTGATTATAAAGAAGAGCGATTTATTCCTGAGAATAAGATGGGCAATATCAATGTCGGTAATTATAAGGATGTTGATGGAGGGAAAATTCTTGCAGGTTCCTCCTATGTTGTATTCCTATATGTCGAGCTAACTCTAGCCTACAAAAAATTTGTTAATAACTTTTCTGATGTTATTTCTTCTCCTTCCCAGGATTTTTTAATGGCTACTCAACTGCCATCAATCAATGCGGTTACTTATAAAGCAGATACAAAATCAGTTGATTTTACCGTTAAAAAACCGGTTGAGGGTGTCGAGTATCGTTGTATCTTTTTGCCTGAGAAATCCGGTGGCAATGAACACTTTCTCACCGATATTAATAGTGCTGAGAGCGAGCCAGGATTCTATTTTAACTTAAGTATTGCGGAACAGGTTTCTGCTGCAAACTATAGCATCGCAAAAAAACACAAAACGGCGATTAGTGATACCTATCAGGTCACTGTTGGGGATGATACTACTGATAATTTTGGCGATGAAATTGTAGAGGGAAATACTTATTTGGCAGTGATTCTTTCGATAATTCCGCCGAGTTCAGCTAATAGTAAAGATTACCTGAGTTCTCTGTCAGATCTTGGAAAAGTGCCGAAAGTGATATTGAAAGCGAATAAGGCTGACGACTCTGATGATGCAACTCCGGCGGTTCCCGCTGGTAGAAAGACAAGAGCACGTAGTAAAAGCAGTGACGCAAAGAATAATAACTCAGATAACTAAGAATGAATAAAACAATATTGAAAAGGTGAATTTATTATGACTATGCAATATAGAGTAACGGAAAAGAAGAAAGCGGAAATTGATTCTTTAACAACGAAGGTTCAGGATACAGAGTATCTGGTTGCCCAATTACAGTCAGTTGTGTCTTCCTTATCGGAGAAGTCTTCAGAATTTACAACGTTTCTGGCAGATGCTGAAGCTGGTAAAGAAACGGCGCTTAATAACTTTAATCTGGTTAAGTCGGTGGTCAATACGATCAGGAACCTGACCAGAGCGACTAACAGGGTTAATACACAAACCTCTAGTGCAGATAGAAAAATTAAAAAAACGGCAAAGAAAATGTCACAATTGATTAGTCAATTGATTTTTTCGGCAGAAATTGTGGATAAACTTGCTCAGTTGATCGATAAGAAAAAAGCTTCAAATCCATTGATTTCCGACGAATTGGTAAAGGTAATTACAACCGCAACTGCTGACGCTAATAATGCAGTCGCAACAACTTTAACGGCGTTACAAAGCTGCTATGCAACATCATCATCTGCTCAGGAATCAACTCAGATCACATCACTAGAATTTAGCCAGAGCATTTCTCTTTACAGCTTGATTACCGGCGATAATAAATCAAAGGATAATATAAATGATCTTAAAAAAGCTGAAAAGGATATCACTGCTGCCGAGGTTAAAGTTGATCTGGCGCGCAAAATGATTACTCGTGCTGGCACGGATACTGAAAAGCTGGCGGCAGCAGAGATAGTGTTGGAAAAAGCTGAAGCTGAACTAAAAGATGCACTGATTCAGCTGGAGGAAGCGAAGCAATCGATTGACCGTGATATTAATCAGTTTAGTGGTAATACTCAGCCGGGTAGTAAATCATTATTGGCCTTGTTAACAGAAGCTTATAAAAAAGCTAAGCAGAAGTATGATACCTCGCTTAAGGCTAACAATGGTGTTACCAAGGAACTTGAAGAAGCCAATGCTAAGCTTGCCAGTGCAACCATTAGGTTGAACTCGTTAAAAGCTGGGCTAGCTGCCGCAACAGCTGCGGCAATGGCTGCTTAGCATATTCAGATTTTCGGTATCGGTAGTTGGTTTGCTGATACCGGTAATCTGATTCTGGTCTTTTATTGAAGTTGACGTATAGCAAAGACAAGTAACAATGGTGATTAGCTTACCGCGGTAAACCGCGATAGGGAGGACAAATGATTAGGCAATCGTTTTATCGAGACTGTTATCAAAAAACTGGTGGCTGGATTCCTTTATTACCGCTAATCCCGGACATATCCATCGGTAGTTTTTTTCAAATCCAAAATACAAATGTGGCTAAACTAGGTAATATTTTCGAACTTGCATTGGTTGATTATCCTGAAGTAGAAAACGGTATTTTACTGGCTGATTATGATTGGAAGTTTAGTTCAGGGGTAAATAACCGGTGTAATCAGACTGAAGAAATTATTGATTCAAAGGGTGAAGTTAGTTTATGGAGTAAACAGTTGTTAGACTTTTCCAAACGCGGCAGTTTTCTATTTTATGGAGAGGAACCTGAAGCTGAAATTATCACTAACTGGAGCGATTTTGAAGAAGATATTACCATCAAGTTAACTCAGGCGGAATATGCCTTTAGAGAACTATATGTTATCTCTGGAATAGTGCACCTGAGTAACTGGGGACTGGTGATTGCAGGGCAACCCGATGCCAAACTGGAAGTCACCGCACAGCTAAATGGTTTTGATTATTTTGATATATTAAGCCATTTTAGTTGTCGTACCCAGAATAGCGAAAATATCGACCAGATGTTACGTAATGTAGAGGTTCCTGCTGTTTTTTTTAAGGCCAGAAAGCTGATTTTAAAGGAAAGTAAAAAAGATCAGTTAATCAGGCAGTTATTAAACCGTACTGTTCCGTTAACTGCTGCTGAAATGACCAGTTGGCTGAATACTGACTTACTTAATCTGGTTGAGTCTAATGAACTTAATATCGCCAGTACATTAGAGTATTTTGACTGGGTTGATATGTCACTAGATGATGTAGAAAAACTATGCTGACTGAAACTCGGAATGACGAAAGTAGCGAACTGATTAACCTGGCGCAAACAAACCTGTCGGCGTTGCATGCTGAACTGGACTGGTTAAATCTGGTAATTGAACAGGTGATTAGAAGTTATCTAAAACAGGATGGACATGAGCTGCGTTGGGATGATATTCCTATTCCGGAATTAACAGAAAACCAGAGTATTTATGCAGACCTGGTAAAAAAATGGTCACTTGATCATTATGAACGATTAGCTCTGGCACTCACATTAGCTCCGCATCTGCGGCCGGATTTATTGGATGTGTTTTTCGGTTTGAATGCGTTGTATGAACGTGGCTTTACTGAATTTGGAGGAGTGACGGACAAAGCCTATAGCGGCTTTATTCCAACCGGCCAGACACTTAATTTTTTAATCACAGCGAATAATCCTGAGTGGCGAACTCTGGTAATGAATATACTGGACCCGGAACATATACTAATGGTTGAACAGGTATTGTCACTGGGCGTTGCAGATGATTCGTTACCTGCTTTAAGTGGAGTTCTTTATTTATCTGAACAGTGGCTGCATTATCTTATTAATGGTGAGAAGGTGCGTCCTGAATTGAGTGCTTCTTTTCCGGCACATCCGATATCAACCCCAATGGAATGGTCTGAACTGGTTTTAGAATATTCAGTGATGAGTCAGATAGAGGAAATAAAAAACTGGTTAACTTATGGCAACCAGCTAATGCATGATTGGGGGTTGTCAAAGAAGATAAAACCGGGCTATCGAGCGTTATTCTTTGGTCCGCCGGGAACAGGGAAAACTCTGACGGCATCCTTGTTGGCAAAATCAACCGGGCGAGAAATTTATCGAGTTGATTTGTCGATGATTGTATCCAAGTACATTGGTGAAACCGAAAAAAACCTTTCCAGAGTTTTTGACGTCGCAAGTTATAAAGAGTGGATACTTTTTTTTGATGAAGCTGATGCGTTATTTGGCAAAAGGACTGCGACTAACAATTCGAATGACCGACATGCTAATCAGC
>CBDUHU010000187.1:0-6791 GCA_965366725.1 uncultured Kangiellaceae bacterium | reverse complement strand
TAGTTTCTAGTGACTAGCTAGCATTGCGAAGCATCATCATCACAATCTCGTCCTGCAAAGTCACAGTCAACACCCGACTCACAAGTTGAATCTCTTGGCACGCCACCAGGACCACTTCCTGAACTGGTATCGCAGGGAATATCTTCATTTACATAGTGGCTGGATGTTGTTCCCCAAATCATCATATTGACTATTCCCACTTCACATAGAGTGACTAACTTTTCCCCTACTGCTACGGTATGAGTGCTATCAGAATAATATATACGTGTTCTTTCATTACTGGGGAGTGCACTGGCCAGAGATGAAAATACAATTGTTGAAGCAATAGCAAGGTAAGATAATTTTTTCATAATGTTTTCCTTTTGGGGTTATATTTGTTTGAAATAACGCACTTATTTCAGACAGCTTTCTTGCAGAAAAAAGTAAATTTTTGACTGCATTTATTTGTTAATGAGAAGGTTGCAGAAAATCAAATTTATTGCTGTTCTGGTTTTCTTTAGCAGTTCTCAATAACGGATTTTAGTGTCTCCCAAATCTTTGTGGTGCGGTAGTAAATTGATTGTCAATCATCAGACAAAAGTTTTTAATTATCAGACAGTCAAGAAAAAAGCCTTTACTATTAGTTGGTTACAAGATTGGTGAGGGTGGAATTTAAAAATTTTTAATGGCTTTACAATTGGAAACATTGGTTTACAGGTTAACCGAACAATCCTTGATATATTGTGGATAATTAAACGGTCTGATAATTGAAAGCGAATGTCTGATAATTGAAAGCTATTGTTCTTGGTTTTTTTTTAACTATCGTTCATGCTTTGGTTGTAAGTCACTTTATCTAAGCAAAGGAGAGTCATTTTGAAGCATCTACTTATTGTAATTGTATTGCTAATTTCTGTTTCAATTTATCTGGCAATGTCGAGTCGTCATGTTCAGGCAATTGGTTCAAATACAAACATGGTACAATGCACTTATAGTGTCCATAACATTATTTTTCTGGTAGACGAGTTCGAACGAAGTATTGGTTGTCCTGCTCTATCAGAACCTGAAGAAATAACCATCGTGCAACATGGTAAAGATCATGCAGGGGATTGTACCGTGAATGTTAGTTCGAGAAATATATCGATGTAACAAGATGTACGGTTTATAGTTAGTAATACTATTAGCTCAAAGCAAACAAAACTTTTTACAATTATCAAGCGAACATAAAATAGGCCTTTGTTCACTTTCTGGATTGACTTGCGTATTATCAATTAACGTTGACTTTTTCCAGGGCCGAGAAAATTTTCGGTAATCAATCATTTGTTTAATCAGGCTTTTCTAGCATTAATACTAACTCCATTGATGTTAGCAACAGGTTCTTTGTTAGCTAGTGAGAATTCTCTGACTACAGCACGTTTCAATACATTGTGGCTAGAGCAGGGGTTACCCAACAATGCGGTTACTTCAATTGTGCAGGATGAACAGGGATTTATCTGGCTAGGTACATTTAACGGACTATCCCGTTATGATGGCCATCAAGTCAAAAATTACTTTTCAACCGAACAAACGAACGTAATATCAGATAATGATATTCGAAGTCTACTGGTTGATTCAAAAGGGACGCTTTGGATCGGAACTCAAAGTGGGGGGCTTAATCGGTTTGATAAAAAGCAGGACACATTTCAATCTTACCGACACAATCCCGAGCAGTTAAATAGTCTAAGTTCAGATACAATTAAAACTATTTTAGAAGCTGATAATGGTAGGCTCTGGATTGGCAGCGATAAAGGGCTCGATAGGTTCGATATAAAAAGTGGGCTGGTAAAGCGATGGAAACATGATCCTCTGAATATCGAAAAATCATTACCGGCCAATACTGTTCGTACACTATTCAAGGCTTCTTCCGGTGAGCTTTGGATTGGTACAGATTCAGGGATTGCTACTTTTGATTTAACAACTCAACAATTTAAAAAAATCGCCATTCCTGGTATTAATAAACCATCGCTAAGAGCATTCGTTGAAGACGACCGTGGTGATATATGGATTGCTTGTTTGCAAGGTTTATTTAAATATGTTTCGCATCAAAAACGAGTTATTAAATTCAATAAACTTACCTATAAAAACAACCGAATGTTATCTTTGGTTAAATCAAATGACGGCTCTATTTGGGCTGGTTCAACTCATAATGGTCTTTTTCATATTTCAGCTGATGGTGATGTAAAAAATTATCGCTACGACAAAAGTACTCCCTTTTCGCTAGCAGATAACGTGGTGATGTCATTGTATATTGATAGGATGGGAGTTCTGTGGGCTGGAACATTTAATGCCGGAGTTAGTCGGATTGCACTAAGTGCTCTGGACTTTGGTTTGTACAACGATGAAAAGAACAGTCTTGATTGTATGTTGAGCCCCGTTGTCTATAGTATCCATTCTGATGGTCCACAATCCCTTTGGATCGGAACACAGTCAGGGTTGATCCATCTTGAGAATTCGGTTTGCCGACGTTTCGAGTTCCAACCGGATGAGCAATACGCCTTGCCCGACTCTGAAATCAATAGTCTTTATCGAGACAGAAATAAAGTGCTTTGGGTCGGAACTAATCGGGGGCTGGCTTATTTTATACCCGAGCATAAGCAGTTTTTTACACTAAAAGGAGAACTGGAAAATACCCTGATTACGCTGATAAATGAAGATTCTCAGGGGCGATTAATTGTTGGTAGCGGAAAAGGACTTTATATCCAGGATCCTGTTTCAGGTCAGTTTTCGAAAGCCGATGTTGCCGTCGATACGTTAAACAGCAAGGTACATTCACTGGTAGTAACGCCACAAGGAAAGGTTATTGTAGGAATGAAAACTGGACTTACTTATCTTGATCGACGCAATAGGCTTCATTATTTACCAGTTAATAATGGTGAAATATTTTCCCAGCCAGTAAGGGCAATGGCTACTGAAGGTTCCACTCTCTGGCTGGGTAGTGAAAAATCTCATTTGTTCAAGTTGGATCTTAATACTGAGCAACTGAATGTAGTCGATTTAACAGAAAAATTTCCAGCGATGACAGATTTGCATGGATTAGAGCTAGACCAAAATAATAATCTCTGGATTAGTAGCTCTAATGGGTTGATACGCCTGAATTCTCTTTCTGGAAAAGTACATCGATTCGGCTTGGGTGATGGTCTACAAAGTGATGTTTTTACGCTGGGGGCATCTTTTCAGCGTGATGATGGAAAGTTATTTTTTGGCGGCCGAAAGGGACTCAATAGTTTTTATTCTGACAAAATTGCACTCAGTCAGATTGCACCTGAACTTGCCTTTACCAACTTTTACTATTTTAACCAATTACTATATGTTGGAATAAAAAAGGGAGATTTCATCCTTGATTTGCCAGCAAATGTTACTCAGTCAATCGTTTTGGGATATAAGGATTATGTATTTGGAATTGAGTTTTCTGCGCTAGATTTTTCTGCGCCGGAACAAACCGAGTACGCCTACAAGATGGACGGCTTTGATCAGACGTGGAATTATAGTAAGGCAAACAATCGACAAAAAACTTATACAAACCTTGCTCCCGGTTTTTATACTTTTCGGGTGAAAGCTGCAAACAAGGATGGTTTTTGGAATGAACAAGGTATATCTCTTGATATTACAGTTACCCCGGCCCCGTGGGCTAGTGGATGGGCTTATCTAATTTATTTTATAATCTTTTTTGTCTGTCTCTTTGGTTTTATCAGGTATAGAACCAATAGTCTAAAAAAGAGAGCGAACCAATTACAAATGTCGGTTAATCAAAGAACCATTGAGCTGGTAAATGAAAAAAAACTGGTTGAAGTATTGTTGTCAAAGAAAACTGATGAATTTGCTAACGTATCTCATGAATTTAGAACGCCATTGACTCTAATTTTGGGTCCGGTTTCTCAGCTGTTATCAACTGATATTAGTGATTCGGCTAAACAGAAATTGAGAATGGTTAAACGAAATGGTTTTCGCTTGTTGAGAATGGTTGAACAACTATTACTGATGGAAAAATTTCATCACCTTCAGCTAACTCAAAAATCACCACAGGCTTTGTATCCATTATTAAATCTAATATCACAATCATTTCAAGACTTGGCAAAAGAAAAAAATATTCAGTTATCCATAGGGCCAATAGCGGATGTATATTTACTCTTCGCTCCTGATGCTCTCGAAAAAATATTATTGAATTTATTATCAAATGCAATTAAGTATACATCGCCTGATGGTACGGTGAGCATTAAAGCGATTAAGCAAAAAAATAATACCGTCATGATTGAAGTGGTTGATAATGGGATTGGTATTCCGAAGGAACAGCAGTCTTTGATCTTTGAAAGGTTTTATCGAGTTAAAAACTCTCGAAGTGAACAAATTACCGGAGCGGGAATCGGATTAGCTTTAGTGCGTGAAATTGTTGATGCACATGAAGGAAAAATTCAACTTGTGAGTACTGAAAATGAGGGAACCTGTATTTCTGTTATTTTGCCGATTATTGCAAAGCTAGAGCTTCAAACCATTCAGTCGACGAGTCACGAAAGTATTCAACTCGAACTACAAAACCTTAGTGAACAGGAACCCTATGAACTTTTACAGGAAAGCTGTGATAAATCGCTTGTAAGCAATAAGCCAAGTCTTCTGATCGTTGAGGATAATCCGGATATGCGGCATTATATTGAGCAAATATTAAATCATGACTTTTACTGTTTTTTGGAGTCAGACGGGAGGGCCGGGGTAGAGAGAGCGTTGACAGAGATCCCTGATTTAATTATTAGTGACGTCATGATGCCTGTTATGGATGGTTATCAGTTAACAAAGTTGATTAAATCAAATGATAAAACCAGCCATATTCCGGTTATACTGCTAACTGCCAGAAGTGATCGAAAAAGCCGTCTGAAAGGCTGGTATGAAAAAGCCGATGAATACTTGACTAAACCTTTTGATCAGGAAGAAATTAAAATCAGAATTGGTAACCTGCTGGCAATAAGAGATATCCTTAGAGACAGGTTTAATCAAACTGCGTTTAATTTACCCCCGGAAAATGTAAGAGAAAAGAAGCCACTGACAGAAGAAGAGCTTAAATTACAAGCTCAGAGTGCTTTTTTTGATAAATTGAATCAGGTATTGGAAGGCTTGTATACCCGTCAGAAAGTGACAATACCTGAAATAGCATCGCAGGTAGCAATGGGAGAACGACAATTATTCCGCAAACTTAAGGGAACTCTCAATATGAACCCCACAGAATATTTGCGCCGTTTTCGTCTGGAAAAAGCCTGTTTGCTCCTTAACGATGGAGTATGCAGCAGTCGGGTTGCGCTTGAAGTTGGTTTTTCCACTCACTCATATTTTTCTCGCTGTTTTAGTGCTCAATACGGATGTGCGCCATCCGAGTATGTTGGCCAGGTTTAATTGTTATTGTTCTGCTTGACTAAAATCAATTAATTGGTGAATTTTGATTGTAATCAGGGCTATTGCTGACTATGTTAAAATTCACTATATCAAGGTTCTCTGTGTTAGTGTTTTGTTAATTGATTGAAAATAGTGCGGTGTTGCTGAACTCTAATTGTGCGATAAATTGAATTTCAGAGAATACGATGAACTGACGATAATTTTATCCAGGATGAAATATTTATCATGACTCAGGATGATAGTGTTAGCTTTAAAACCTCAAACCTTAAAAAGTGTTATTTATCAGGTGAAACTGAGGTTCATGCATTAAGAGGAGTTGATGTTGAGATACTGAAAGGTGAAGTTGTCGTATTATTGGGACCCTCTGGAAGTGGTAAATCCACTTTCTTAAATATTATCGGTGGCCTGGATCAGGCAACATCTGGTCATGTTTATTTTAAAGGGCGTGATTTGGCTACTTTTACCCGTAGGGAATTAACTTTTTTCCGTCGAGAGAATATCGGTTTTGTATTTCAAGCATACAATTTAGTTCCAAGCCTTACCGCATACGAAAACGTTGCATTGGTAACCGAGATATCCCCGAATGCAATTAATCCTATGGATGCGCTCAATGTTGTGGGACTTAAATCCAGAGCTACGCACTTTCCCTCTCAAATGTCAGGCGGTGAACAACAAAGAGTCGCTATTGCCAGAGCTTTGGCTAAATGCCCTGAAGTTTTATTGTGTGATGAACCGACAGGGGCACTAGATAGCGAAACAGGTATTGTCGTGTTAAATGCTTTGTTGGATGTTAATAGGCAATACAATACCACTTGTATCATTATTACTCATAATGCGTCGATTGCTCAACTTGCAGACAGAGTGATACATTTTGCTGATGGTAAAGTAAGTCGTATTATGCTTAATCAATCCAGACAAGCACCTGAAAGTATCAGTTGGTAAAGGCTAATGATTGGAGCACTTAATCAAAAGTTGCTAAGAGATATCTGGAACATAAAGGGACAGGTAGGGGCTATTATATTGGTCATGTCAGCAGGGATTGCTGTGTTTATTATTATGTTTGGCGTACTAGATAGTTTAAAACTTACCAAAGATACTTATTACGAACGTTACCAGTTTGCTGATGTATTTGCTTCGTTAAAAAGAGCGCCTGAGTCTGTTGTTAAACGGGTTAACGAAATCCCCGGAGTATCCATTGTTGAAACCCGTGTTGTTTTTGGAGTAACACTGCAACTTCCCTGGCTAAATGAGCCTGCTAGCGGAAAGGTAATTTCAGTAGCCGATAATAATGGTGACAATAATAGCAGTGGTTTATTGAATAACCTTTATTTACGTTCCGGTAGAATGCTATTTGCAAATGAAGATGATGCTATTTTAGTGGATGAGAGTTTTTTTCT
>CBDUHU010000186.1:0-6803 GCA_965366725.1 uncultured Kangiellaceae bacterium | reverse complement strand
GAGTCTGGCAAAAGAAATTGCACATTGGCATCATGAACGATGGGATGGTAAAGGGTATCCAGATGGTCTTGTCGGGACGATCATTCCTGTATCGGCTCGATTGATGGCAATTGCTGATGTTTTTGACGCTTTGATTTCAAAACGAGTTTATAAGAACGCGCTATCTTATCAGGAAGCTAAAGAAATTATTGTCAATGAAAGAGGCCGTCAATTTGATCCTGATGTGACAGATGCTTTTATTAACTGTTTTGATGAGTTTGTAAGGGTCGCTAAAAAATATCAGGCAGGAACCGATATTTTTCATTGATTATAGGGAGCGCATATTATTAATCAGTCAGAACAGTATACAAAACTAATTCGTCAACTAAGGCGAACAGCGTTTATTATCGGGACCTGTTGGACTATTACTATTATGTCCGCTATTTTATGGCACCTTTACGATGATTATATCAATACTCTTGAGTTTGCCAAAATTGAAGCAGAAGAGTCTTATCAAAATGATTTTATATATCGTGCATGGAATGCTGAACAAGGAGGAATCTATGTCCCTGTTTCAGACAAAGTTCAACCCGATCCTTATCTTAGCCATATTGAAGACAGGGATATAATAACCGATAGCGGGTTAATGTTGACACTGCTTAACCCGTCACATATGAGCCGCCAGATTGCTCAAAAGAACCAGCAACCCTCTCATAAAATACATATTACCAGTCTGAATCCATTGAGCCCAACAAATAACCCTGATGATTGGGAACGACAAGCACTCAGTCAATTTGAAAAAGGACAAGTTGATGTCACTGGATTGGGAAATATTGGTGGCGTGGAGTACCTACGATTTATGCGACCGCTTTATGCTGAAAAGGATTGCATAAAATGCCACCAGGACTATTCATCCAATCAGCTTGTTGGGGGGATCAGTGTTTCCGTTTTAATGGCTCCGTTGTGGCAGCGAGCGTTAGATCGTCTTGCGATATTTGTTGCGAGTTATGTTGGGATCTGGTTGATTGGGATGCTTGGGATACGTTTTGCAGCTTCAAAAATCTGGCGGAGGATTTTAGGGAGAGCCCGTGCAGAAGAGGAGTTGCGAGAAGGTAAAGCGAGAATACGGGCATTAATAGAGACAATTCCAGAATTGGTTTGGCTAAAGGATTTGAATGGTGCCTATTTATCCTGTAATCGAAAATTTGAACGACTGTATGGCGTACCTGAATCGGAAGTTATTGGAAAAACGGCTGCCGATTTTGTGTCTATAGAAGATGCTCACGCCTATGAAGAGAAAGATAAGTTAGTTATTTCTACAGGTGAGTCCTGCGTTAGTGAAGAAACAGTGATTTTTGCTGATGATAATCATACGGAAATTTTAGAATCAATTAGAACACCGATGTTTGATTCGAATGGTAAATTAATAGGAGTGTTAGGGGTTGCTCGTGATATTAGTGAACGGAAAAAAAATGAAGAGTTAATGGCATTGCACGCCAAACGTACTGAAGCATTACTCGAGCTACCCAAAGTTGCTGAAAAAGTGACTGAAACAGAATTTATGCAGCGTGGACTTGAGTTTATGGAAGATCTTACTCAAAGTTGTATTAGCTTTGTTCACTTTTTTCATGATGATGAACAGGGGTTAGAGTTGATCTCCTGGTCGCGACGAACATTAACTGATTATTGTCAAGTTGTACATGACAACCATTACCCTTTAAGAAATGCTGGAATATGGGCTGATGCGGCAAGAACAAAAAAAGTTGCAGTGTTCAATGATTATGAAAACTACTCTGCTAAGAAAGGCTTGCCTGAAGGCCATGCAAAGCTCACGAGGTTTATCAGTTTACCTATTATCGAAAATGGTAAAGTGGTCATGTTGGCTGGCGTTGGAAATAAACTGGAAGATTATAACGAGTTAGATGTTGAAACGATGGAGCTTATTGCTGATGAAATGTGGCGAATAATCCAACGCCAACGCTCGCAACAAGAATTATCAAAGTTAGCCCAGGCTGTTGAGCAGAGTCCAGAAAGCATTGTGATTACTAATCTAGAAGCTGAAATTGAATATGTTAATCAGGCTTTTGTTGATAAAACTGGGTATTCACATGAAGAAGCTATCGGTAAAAATCCTCGTATTTTACAATCGGGAAATACCCCTCTGGAAACTTATAAAGAAATGTGGGGGTCATTGAAAAGCGAGCAGCCATGGCGTGGAGAGTTCTACAATAAGCATAAAGATGGCCATGAATATATTGAGTTAGCTATCATCACTCCAATACGTAATATTAAGGATGAAGTGAGTCACTATGTGGCAGTTAAGGAGGATATTACTGAGAAAAAGTCGTTGGAACAAGAGTTAGACTCACATCGTCACCATCTTGAACAGGTTGTTATCAGGCGTACACATCAATTAGATGAGGCAAGGTTAAAAGCGGAAGGTGCTAATAAGGCAAAAAGCACATTTTTAGCCAATATGAGCCACGAAATTCGTACACCTATGAATGCGATAATTGGTCTTACTCATTTATTACAGCGTAACTCCCCCAAATCTGAAGACTTTAACCGATTAAAAAAAATTGATGTTGCCGCTGGACATTTGCTAGCTGTTATTGACGATATTCTGGATATCTCCAAAATAGAAGCAGGAAAACTTACGCTTGAGGAATCTAATTTTCATCTTAATTCTATCTTTGACTATGTTCAGTCGATGCTCCGGGAGCAGGCAAATCAAAAGGGTATTAGTGTTAAAATTGATAGGAATGATGTTCCCCTTTGGTTAAGGGGAGATCCGACAAGGATAAGGCAAGCATTACTAAATTATGCGAGTAATGCAATTAAATTTACTGAACAGGGGGAGGTTTTTATACGTGCGAAACTGCTAAAAAAAGAAAATGAAAAAGTATTTGTCAGGTTTGAAGTTGAAGATACCGGTATTGGTATTGCGCAGGAGAAATTAACAAAATTATTTGATGTCTTTGAACAAGCTGATGCGTCAACTACAAGGAAATATGGCGGTTCGGGATTAGGTCTGGCGATTACCAGAAGTCTTGTTCAGATGATGGGAGGGGAAACCGGAGCATCCAGCGAACTGGGCAAAGGAAGCCTTTTCTGGTTTACCGCCTGGTTAGATTTTGGCAAAGGAGTTGTTCCTGAGTCGGCCTCAGTATTGAACTTTAACTCCGAAACAGAGCTTCGCCGTACGTATAGCGGTTCGCGAATTTTATTAGTCGAAGATAATGCAATTAACAGGGAAGTTGCCCAGGAGTTACTCAATGCAGCAGGTATGGATGTCGATTGTGCTGAGAACGGCAGAGAAGCTGTTGATAAAGTCAGAGAAAATGATTACGCATTAGTACTGATGGATATTCAGATGCCTGAAATGGATGGTCTTGAAGCAACAAGAGTGATTCGTACTATGCAGGGAAAAAGTAGTTTGCCTGTACTGGCAATGACTGCCAATGTTTTTGCAGATGATCGACAGGCGTGCAAACAAGCTGGAATGGACGATTTTGTTGCTAAGCCAGTTAATCCAAGTGAGTTATTTTCAAGACTGGGAATGTGGTTGCCAAAACGTAGCGGAAGTAACAAAATATTTGAAGGAACTAAAAATCCGCCGGATGTTCTTGAACATAATAGGCAGTTACTTGATCAGTTAAAGAGCATCAAGGGGATCGATATTGATGAAGGGTTACATCATGTTCACGGTGATTTTGATGGTTATATGAGACTTCTTAATTTATTTGGAAGGACACATGGAGAGGATTCACACCAATTTAAAAATTTTCTAGCCGCCGGTCGTAATAATGATGCATTGCGAGTCGCACATAACCTGAAAGGGGCTGCTGCTACACTGGGGCTGTTTAATATTCAGAATTCAGCCAGATTATTAGAAGTTCGGTTATCGATGGTTGACAAAGAGGAAATACCTAAACAAGAAGTTTGTGAATTGATGGATTCTATTGGACAGGAAATTAGTCGAATAACCAGCGTACTCCATCAAATTTCACAAACTAAAGTTAAAAATATTGTTAGCAACACTGAGGCATTGGTACTAATCAAACAACTTGAAAAACTCCTGGAAATTGATGATACCCAGGCCAATATCCTGTTTGAAAAAGAAAAAGAGGGCTTTCGTTTGGTATTGGGGACAAGGGTTGATGAGCTGGAGCGTGAAATTGAGCGTTTTAATTATCAATCTGCGCTGGATATAGTGCGTTCAATAAGTAGTGATGTTCAGTTGAAGAACAAAGATGACTAGCAGTCATTTGTTGATTTTAATAACCTGCTCACAGATATTGAGAGGTATGACCTTCTAGCGGTGGTATTCACGCATAATCATAGGTATAGTGCGGCAGAATTTTAATATGAATTTATTTGGGTTTGAATAATCGTTCATTCTAGACCTGTTAAGCGTTTGGAGCTGTTATGTTTGTAGATGAATACTATAGTCGGTCTGGCGACAGTTTTTTATTTTCCCGAAAGCAGGGTAGTGACTTTGCAAAAGGGATCGCGGGCGACTTTAACCCTTTACATGAGCCAACCAATAGCCGTTTTTGTGTTCCTGGTGATTTGTTGTTTGCATTGACTCTGGCTGAGTTTGGGATTAGTCAGTCAATGACTTTGGATTTCGAAGGAATGGTTGGTGGAAATGTAGAAGTCCATTTCACTGAATCTGAGACCGGCCTTGCCATCGTTGATGAAAAAGAAAAACGCTACCTGACTGTCACCAGAAATGGAGATCTCACGCGTCAGGAATCTATTGTGGAATCATTGATTCGAGCGTATGTCGCATTTTCCGGTGAGACCTTTCCAGGAATTTTAGTTCGGTTAATGAAACAGGAAGGTGTAATGGTCAATCCGGAACGGCCTATGGTGATTTACGAACAGATGCACATTGAGTTTTTGCATTTTAATGCGGATAAAATTGATGTTTGCCTCAAGGATTCCAGGTTTGATGTAAACGGTAAACGTGGTCAGGTTGTTCTCCAGTTTGATCTTGTTTCCAATGGTGAAAAAATCGGCTGTGGTGAAAAGCGAATCATCATGGGAGGATTAAGAGATTATCAACAGTCTGGGATTGATCAACTGGTTGATAATGACAATCTACGCAGAGATGCCTTTTTTAATCAGTCCTAGTTATTGATGGTTGTTAATTAAGATACAGCCAGACAGTCAAAAAATGGGTTATTCAGGTTTCTTTGTGTTCAGGTTAGCTCGGCGCTACGCTTGAAATAGGGACTGACCAAACTAGTTTATTAATAGTTTATTCAGACTTATTGGTGGCGCTTAAGTTAAAAAGTGGAGTTGACTTATATCCTGAGTGAATGAAAAAACCTTGGCTAATGTCGTCCCCAAAGCCAGGTCAATCCACTAAAAATTTGCTTTCTTTGTCAAAAAATCCTACATTATCAGTCATATAGAATAAAATTAAGACTTATATGATTGCGGGAACTGCTTATGACAGCAAAAATCATCTCAATTGCTCAAGCTAAGGGAGGCGTCGGAAAAAGCACTATGTGCGCTAACCTGGCGGTTACTTTATCCCAGTCGGCAAAAGTATTGATGATTGACTGTGACCCCCCGCAGAACTCGCTTTCCGCATGGTTTAATGTGCGTATCGAGCTTTATGAAGATACCGGGCTAGCGCTGGAATGTGCGGCTACCTCAAGCCAGCTGATAGGGCTTGTCGAGAAAAATACTGAAAATTATGATTATATATTCATCGATGGTGCGCCGCATGTTAACCCTGTGGTGAGGGCGATGCTTTTAATATCAAACCTGGTAATAGTCCCATTGGCACCATCTTCTGTTGAAATCTGGTCATTTGAAAGTTTTGAGCAGCTGATTCATCAAGCTGAAAAATTGAATAAAGGTTTAAAAACCAAAGTTTGTTGGAATAGAGTGAGACGTCGGGTTAAATCATCGGATGAAATTATTGAATCTGTGTCTAAACAATCAAAGCTGACTGCTTTTAAGAATCAACTGACTTTTCGAGTCGCTTATATGGATGCATTTTCAGAAGGCTGTAGTGTGTTTGAATGGAGTGATCCGGTTGCCTGTGCTGAAATATGGTCCTTGAGTTCAGTGGTAAAAAGGGTTACTAATAAGCTTCCGTCAGTAAAACTGTCAAAATCTAACGCTACCCAGCAATTTATTAAGAAAGGGTTATGATTCCGTAAAAGGCTATCCAGTCTTTGCCGATTAGCCTGGTGGTGAGTTTTTTCTTCGTTGCCAGGTGATAAAACCACTGATTGCAAGCAGTAATAAAATGATTGCAACAATATCAGTTAACACTTTTCCCTGAATTGAGAAAATTTGCCCACTATGTAAATCTTGCACTAGTTTTAGCTGAGTAATCTGACGCTCCCTATAGCTCTTCCCGAGTGCCGCGATTATTTCCTTTTGTTCAAGAGTTACCCATTGCTTGTCTTTGTTCAGTGCGAAGGAGGGTCGCTGTTCAGGTTGCTCCAATAGTTCAAAATTTTCTTCATCAAGTAGATAAAATGATCTTTCAGTTTCAATAATAAACTGATCTTCGACTAAACCTGCGGTGAGAATATCTGTTGAAAACTCAGTGGCAACATCAAGTTGGTCGATTAACTGGAGCTTGTTGGTAAAGATGCTAATATAATGACCGGTAACTAGATAGAGGAGTTCCTGTTTACTAACCAGGTTAACTAATTGACTACTCGATTCGAGAAATAAGTGGCTCTCATTGGATTTATTGGTTAAATATAGCTGTTCACCTAATTGACAGAGATGCTGCGCATTTTCTATTGAAACAGGAAACTTAAGGCAATTGAATTGGTGAGGAGGTTGAA